>CALLPU010000109.1 GCA_938016235.1 uncultured Granulosicoccus sp.
CGAGGAAGAGCGTGCCACCGTCTGCGCGTCTGAAAAGGCCATCGTGATGATCATGTGCACCGGTAAAGCTGCCTTTGCGATGACCGAACATCTCGCTTTCCATAAGTTCTGAAGGTATTGCACCGCAGTTGATCGCGATGAACGGTGCGTCTGCTCTTGGGCCGTTCTCGTGCACTAATCGCGCGATAAGCTCTTTACCCGTACCCGATTCCCCTGTTATCCATACCGGAGCGTTAGTACGGGCAACCTTTGAAATCATCTTGCGCAACTCCTGCATCGGTTGTGATCGACCGACGAGTTTTTCTTTGCCGATATGCTCAAAGCTGTTTACTGAATCTGTATGCTGGCCGGATAATCTGGCAAGAGAGCTGGCCCCTTGTGCGCTGTTGGTGTTGGACGGCTTCACCTGACGGATCCGCTCCCGCGCGGTGTCTTGAAGCAGTGCATTGTCCGCATCTGTGAGCTGGGGGTTATTTACTTTGGCCGCCTCAGGACAACTGTCGCGAGTGAATTCAGCTGCTGGTTCACTTTTTTGTCCGCTGGTGCTTACCGGATAATCAGTCTCGTTTTTCTCAGGGGGGGTGTTAGAACGGATGGCTTGGGTAACCAGATTTCGTAGTAGTCCAATATCAACGGGTTTCGATACAAAGTCGAATGCACCGTTTTTCATGGCTTCAACGGCTGCACCCATGTTGCCGTGGGCAGTTATAACCGCTACTGGTAATGTCGGCTGTATTTGCTGAAGGTATTTGACGAACTCAATGCCATCTCCATCGGGTAGCTTCATGTCGGTCAAGCAAACATCGAACTGATAGCGCTCGAGTAGATGTCGAGCCTCATCAAGATTAGCTGCCGTATGCGTATCTAGCCCGATTCTGTCGAGGGACATGGCAATGAGCTCTCGAATATCCGGCTCATCGTCAATGATCAAGGCAGTATGAGTATCGCTCATGCTGCCATATCCTGAGCGTTGGCCAGTACCACTCTGAAGTGGGCTCCTTTCTCGCTCGGTAAGCATTCTATTGCTGCCTTGTTCAGCTCACATAGCTCTCTGATGATAAACAGTCCGAGGCCGGTACCTGCGTGATGAGTGGAGTAAAACGGTTCAAACAGTTTCTCTCGATCCATGTCAGAGATACCCTTGCCGTCATCCGTGACATCGATTACGGCGCCACGTTCTGATTGCCAGCAGCGAATGGTGAGGGAAATGGCATCGGATTGATTGTGAAGTTGCGCATTCGTGCACAGGTTCCATAAAACCTGGTCAAGATGCCCTGGATCAACAGTTGCCCGCGTTGATTCTGTTTCAACGATCATCTGTTCTGCCTGCAAGCCGTGTTCTGAAGTAAACCGAATTGCGAAGTCATTGATCAGAGAATCAATCTCAACCACTTCACTGCATACCTGCTTCCTGTTGGACAGTTGCAGCACATCTTCAATAATTCGATTGATTCTCGACGTGTGTCGTTTGGCAATGAGTAGCAGCTCGGCATCCTTGGCATCAAGAGTCGGTGATTCTTCGATCAGCTGAACAGCGTGTGAGATAGCACCCAACGGGTTTCTGATCTCGTGTGCAATGCTTGCCGATAGTCTTCCCAGGGAAGCAAGCTTGAGTTGCTGAAATTGCTTTCTGATCTGGGCGTGATCATCCAGCTTGATGAGCATGCCACCCTGTGAGAGTGGAATGTATTGTGGCAGTACGCTTTGCCCCGTGCTGACAACACCAAAGGGTCGGGTTTCACGCGTGGGCGAACGCTCTGATGAATTCAGGTTGTCCAACAGCTCTTTGCATAGCTTGCGCAGATGCACGGGCATGGGTAGAAATTCCACCGCGAGAAGCGCACGTGCCGTGTCGTTGATGAGCTGAACGTAGCCATGCTTGTCGATGACCACAACCCCGGAATCCAGCTCGCGAATGATTTCCTCGTTCAGATGGGCAATTTGCTGAACGTCCAGTACCACGCGCGAGTGTGAGGGCTTGACCAGTTGCTGGTGCATCAATTTCCTCAACGGTACGCTCATTACCCAGGCCGTTGCAAATAGCAGAGATCCCAACAGGGCGGTTGCTTCAAAATTGGCCTCTGCCTCACTCATCAGCATCTTTGCCAGCAGTTCTTCGCCAATCACAACCATGCTGGCGATCGCGGCGAACAGGAGCGCATGCCTCACCGTGGCTAGTTGGCTCAACAGCGCCAGATTAATCAACAGCAGCGGGCCCAGCCCGCTCTGAACACCACCGCTGGCATACATAAGCCCGCTGATCAGCAGTATGTCGAGGTAGTTCTGTAGAAAAAATTGAACGGTGGCAGATGGCTTCTGCAGCCGGATCAGCAGAATAAAGCTCAGTGTTGCCACCAGGTAAGCGAGGTGCACTATTTCAAACAGCTCACCGTTACGTGATCCGAGTGTGCGCTGATCATTGGACAGGTAATAGACCGCCGCCAGAGCCAGCAGCAACAGCAGGCGGTACTGGTTGAACAGTCGTAATGCTGGCCAGTCTGGTGTGTGCACCGACTCACCTGCATGGCTCACTCGGGCCAGGATAGGGGGGTGACTCACATTAATCGACCGTTACACATGGATAACGTCGTGAAACGCAATATCCAGACCATCAGGCGGGATATTGACGTTGTTTGCGCTATTGCCTGCCAGAGACGTTTTCCCTGGCGGTGTCGCTCAGCTCCTGGAGGCAGAGCTTACGGCTGGGTGCTCCGGGTCGGTCAGGGCCAGCACACGCAGGGTGTCCTGTTGTAAATCGGTCTGGCCGAGAGACTCGTAGGCCGCAGCCATCAGCGCCAGAGCATTGGGAATATGCTGGGTACCATCGAAGTGCTCCAGCAGGTAATTGATGCGATTGACGACGGCGACCATGGCGCCTCGCTGGTAGTAAAACCGGGCGGTTGTGAGCTCGTGGCGGGCCATTTCATTTTTCAGGTAAGCCATTCTGGCCAGCGCATCTTCGCTGTATTCACTGTCGGGGAAGCGTCTGACCAGCGTATCGAACTCTGCGAAGGCCGAGCGCAACCACTGTTGGTTGACCTTGGACATGTCGCGTGGAAACAACCGCTCCATCGCTGAGCCGCCCCGGGAGAAATGACTGACACCCTTGATGTAGTAGGCATAGTCGATATTTTCGCTTCTGGGGTACAGTTTGATGAATCGATCCGCCGAACTGATTGCGTTGTCGTATTCATCCTGCTTCAGATAGGCATAGGCGATATCCAGCTGCGCCTGCTGGGTATAGCTGCCAAACGGGTAGCGGGCTCCCAGGGTTTCAAATGTGCTGATTGCCGTGAGGAAATCCCCCTGGTTCAGCGATCGTTTGGCAGCGCGATATAACTGCTCAGCGGTGGCGTCACTGGCTTGTATGCGCTCGGGCGTGGCACAGCCCGCAAGAAATCCGCCGCTGAGGCCAATTCCGATGCTGGATAAGGCGAGTATGCGCAAGAACTTGAGTATCATGGAAAAAGTATAGCTCAGGGCGCTCGTTGCTGGGTTCTTCCACGGAGGCATTCTCATTAAAATTACATCCACTGGCGCTGAGCAGGTGAGTTATACACTGTGATGGACACGACAGAATCTCCGCTTGTCGCAAGCTCAGACGAGCCAATAGAGGTGCGTGTATCGCCAGAGTGGTCTGGAAAACGGCTGGACGCAGTCGCTGCGCTGGTGTTTCACAGCTATTCGCGTAACAGGCTGCAATCGTGGATTGCAGAGGGTTATCTGACAGTGAATGGCCAGACAGGGCGAAGTAAGGACAAAGTGCTTGGTGGCGAGTTGCTCAGTTTGCAATTGCCGCCGGACCTGCTGGCCGAAACCCTGGCCGATGCCCAGGGTACTTCACTCAGCAGTATGGTAGCTGAAGCGGTTGAATTTCCCGTCGTATTTGAAGATGCGCACATCCTGGTCATTAACAAGCCTGCGGGGCTGGTCATGCACCCTGCGCCAGGCAACCGAACTGGCACGTTGCTCAATGGCTTGTTGCACCACAGCCCGTCGTTAGTCAATGTCCCCCGCGCGGGCATCGTGCACCGGCTCGACAAGGATACGTCGGGCTTATGCGTTGTGGCTAAAACGCTGGAATCGCATACGCATCTTGTCAGACAGCTGCAGGCACGCGAAATGGGCAGAAATTACTCGGCGGTGGTGGTGGGTGAAGTACCGATCAACGGTACGATCGATGCGCCCATTGGTCGCCACCCGCGTGATCGAAAGCGCATGGCAGTGACCGATTCTGGTAAAGACGCCATTACCCACTTCGAATGTGTTGAACGCTATCGCGGTTGTGCTCGCGTATCGGTCAAACTGGAAACTGGTCGCACTCATCAGATTCGTGTGCACATGACGCATATCGGCTATGCCCTGATAGGTGATCCTGTCTATGGTCGACGGCTGTCGGTATTACCTCGGCAGGTGGCGAACGTAGAGGCCGTCGCCAACTTCAACCGCCAGGCTTTGCACGCCCACAAGTTGACCCTGGTGCACCCTGCTACCGAGGAAACAGTGTCGTTCGATGCGCCAATGCCTGCAGATATGGATCGGTTATGTACTGCGCTGCAGAACGTAGCTGAGCAGGCCCTGCGTGACGATGCCAGCAAAGAGCGTTGATGCAGTGATCACGCAATCCCAACACCCGTTTGCATCAATAACGTCACTCGTGCCGGATTGGGCTGTGTCATCGCGGCTAACTGCTTTTTGTACAACGCGAATCGGTGGCGTCAGCCTGCCTCCCTACGACAGCTTGAACCTTGGCTTGCACGTGGCCGACGATCACGAACACGTGCGTGAAAATCGACGTCGACTGGAATCATCATTTGCCCTGCCGAGCACACCAGCGTGGTTGAATCAAACGCACAGTGCCAACGTCGTCCGCGTTCAGGATGACGCTGATCAAGGCGAACCCATGAATGCGGATGGTGCATGGACAACCCGGCAGGGGTGCGTGCTCGCTGTGCTCACGGCAGATTGTCTGCCCGTCGTGTTGTGTGATGAAAAGGCCGAACAGGTAGCCGTGGTGCATGCCGGCTGGCGAGGTCTGGCCGCGGGTATTCTGGAAAACGCCGTGGCAACATTCCCGGCAGATGTACACGTTCATGCCTGGCTCGGGCCAGCAATCGGGCCGGATGCCTTCCAGGTGGGCGCTGACGTGCGGGTTGAGTTCATGGATCGTTTTTCAGGGCACGAAGCGGCTTTCTTGCCTGATGAGGTGGCGGGGAAGTACAAGGCGAACCTGTATGCGCTGGCTCGCACCGAATTACTCAATGCACGGTCAGTCACGGTCAGTGGTGGCGAATATTGCACCTTTTCACAATCGAACTGGTTCCACTCACATCGACGCGATGGCGTGCGCAGCGGGCGAATGGCCACTGTGGCCTGGATCAATACAGCCTCATAGACCCGTTGAATTGACAGGCGTCAGCACTACCTTACTGGCATCTGACATAACGTGATTGTCTTGAGGAGAATCCGATGAGAATGGACAAACTGACCAGCAAGTTTCAGCTGGCATTACAAGACGCACAATCGCTGGCGGTTGGGCGCGATCATCAGTTTATTGAACCTGCCCACTTGATGGTAGCCATGCTGGACCAGGACGGCAGTGGCGTCCGGCCACTGCTGGCGCAGTCGGGCGTTAACGTAAACGGCCTGCGTGCCGGGCTTGATCAACTGCTGGACAGGCTGGCAAAAGTGGAAGGAGGTAGCGGGCAGCTGCATGTATCCAATGAGCTCGGCCGACTGTTGAACCTGACCGACAAGGCCGCTCAGCAGCGTGACGATCAATATATCTCTTCAGAGCTGTTTGTCGTGGCGGCCATCGAGGAGAAAAAAAATTCTCTGGCAGAGTTGCTGATCAAACATGGCGCTAACATCGATGCGGTGAAGAAAACCATTGAGGAAGTGCAGGGCGGGCCTGTCACAGACCCCAACGCCGAAGATAACCGCAAGGCGCTCGAGAAGTACACGATCGATCTGACTGAGCGTGCTGAACAAGGCAAGATTGACCCCGTTATCGGGCGTGATGACGAGATTCGCCGGGCCATTCAGGTTTTGCAGCGGCGCACCAAGAATAACCCGGTCATTATTGGTGAGCCCGGGGTAGGCAAGACGGCCCTGGTAGAGGGGCTGGCACAACGCATCGTGGATGGTGAAGTGCCTGATGGTATTCGCAACAAGCGGGTGCTTTCACTGGATATGGGAGCGCTGATTGCCGGAGCCAAGTTTCGGGGTGAATTCGAAGAGCGGCTCAAAGCGGTACTCAGTGATCTAAGCAAACAGGAAGGTCAGGTCATACTGTTCATAGACGAGATCCATACCATGGTCGGTGCCGGTAAGGCCGAAGGGTCGATGGATGCCGGTAACATGCTCAAGCCTGCGTTAGCGCGGGGTGAGTTGCATTGCATCGGCGCCACCACGCTGGATGAGTATCGTCAGTATGTGGAGAAGGATGCAGCCCTTGAGCGGCGATTTCAGAAAATCATTGTTGATGAGCCGACGGTTGAAGACACCATCGCCATTCTCCGAGGCTTGAAAGAGCGTTATGAGGTGCATCATGGTGTGGATATCACGGATCCTGCCATTGTGGCGGCAGCAACCTTGTCTCATCGCTACATCAGTGATCGGCAATTGCCAGACAAGGCCATCGATCTGATCGATGAAGCCGCGTCTCATATTCGAATGGAGATCGACTCCAAGCCCGAAGAGCTGGATCGGCTTGAGCGGCGCATCATACAACTGAAAATTGAGCGTGAGGCGTTGGCCAAGGAGACCGATGACGCATCGATGCAGCGGTTGGCCACGCTTGATGAAGAAGTGGAAGAGCTGGAAAAGGAGTTCGCGGATCTGGAGGAAATCTGGAATGCAGAAAAGGCTACCGTGCAGAACGCCGCAGGCATTAAAGAGGAACTGGAGCGGGTCAAGCTGGAACTGGAGACTGCGCGTCGCGCGGGCGATCTTGCACGTATGTCGGAGTTGCAGTATGGGCAGATTCCCGCACTGGAAAAATCCCTGGCTGAGGCCCTGGACAGCACTGACGATCAGGAAATGACATTGCTGCGCACAAACGTCACTGCCGATGAGATCGCGGAGTTGGTTGCCAAGTGGACCGGGATTCCCGTTAGCAAGATGATGGAAGGGGAGAAGGAGAAACTGCTGCGCATGGAAGATGAATTGACCAAGCGCGTTGTTGGGCAGGTGGAAGCGGTTTCCGCCGTGTCTGATGCTATCAGGCGTTCCAGAGCCGGCTTGTCAGATCCGGGGCGCCCTATCGGGTCTTTCCTGTTTCTCGGCCCCACCGGTGTGGGCAAGACGGAGCTTACCAAGTCGTTGGCAAGTTTCATGTTTGACGCGGACGATGCCATGGTGCGCATTGACATGTCCGAGTTCATGGAGAAACACTCGGTTGCGCGGTTGATCAGCGCACCTCCCGGCTATGTGGGTTATGAGGAGGGGGGGTATCTGACCGAGGCTGTGCGGCGTAAGCCTTACTCGGTTATCTTGCTGGACGAGGTC
Source organism: uncultured Granulosicoccus sp. (assembly GCA_938016235.1). Classification (GTDB taxonomy): domain Bacteria; phylum Pseudomonadota; class Gammaproteobacteria; order Granulosicoccales; family Granulosicoccaceae; genus Granulosicoccus. The sequence continues at coordinate 7,510 of CALLPU010000109.1, forward strand.
GAAAAAGCACACAGTGATGTCTTCAATATTCTGCTGCAAGTGTTGGATGATGGTCGATTGACCGATGGCCAGGGACGCACAGTGGACTTCAGAAACACCGTGATCGTGATGACCTCCAACCTGGGAAGTCATGTGATACAGGAGTTGGCAGGTGCTGATAACTATGCACAAATGAAACAGTCAGTGATGGAGATTGTCGGTCAGCACTTCAGGCCCGAATTCATCAATCGAGTGGATGAAGCGGTGGTATTCAAGCCGTTGTCGAGCGAGAATATTCGGATGATTGCCGGCATTCAGGTTCAGCAGTTAGCCAAGCGACTTGCGGCACGGCAGCTGGAGCTGGTGATTACGGATGCAGCGTTGGATCGTATTGGAGAGGCTGGCTTTGATCCGGTGTACGGCGCCAGACCGCTGCGACGTGAGATCCAGCAGCAGGTGGAGAACCCGCTGGCACAAATGATTCTGGGTGGTGAATTTGTCGCCGGTGACACCGTATTTGTTGATGTGTCAGGTGATCAGCTCACTTTCAGCAACAAGGAGATGACACCGAGTATTGCGGTAGTGCATTAACTGACCAATACGTGGCCCGAGGCAGTGTTTGCTCGGGCTACTGATTGTTCATCAAGGGACGTTGCTGTCAGCTTGCAAGATGACTACCGGCCCACGGTACAGGCTTGGTAGTAAAGTGGCGAAGCTCAGGTATTTATGATGTTGCAACCTGCACCACAATGGCCGTGACGTTATCGGTGCCACCTCGTCTGAGTGCCAGCGTTACCAGCTCATCAAGCGCCTGTCGTGGTGAGGGCAGGGCAAGGTTGTGATTAACCTCCTCGGGTTTGACGTCTTTGAACAGGCCATCGCTGCACAGTAGAAATCGGTCTCCTGGTAACAGGTTGACCTGGCGCACTTGTATTTCTATGTCGTCCGCAACACCAATGGCTCGTGTGATCACGTTAGAGGAGGGATGATTCTCCGCCTCGTCTGCCGTGAGTTCGCCCAAGCGGTGCAGTTCCTGCACCAGGCTATGATCATCAGTGAGCTGCGTGAACTCATCGCCTCGACGTCTGTATATACGGCTGTCACCGGCCCAGAGAATGTACGCCTTGTCCTCGTGCAGATAAAGCGCAACTACCGTGCTACCCATGACCTGCCCTTGCGCGGCTTGTCGGCATGCCTCATTGGCGACACTCAGGCGATTGAGCAGGTCATCCACGCTATCCATGGCTTTCTCTGACGCAACGAATTCATGCAGTGCTTCCACAATGCACTGGCTAGCCCGATCGCCACGGGTGTGACCACCCATGCCGTCAGCAACCACCCAGAGGGATTGCTCCTGAGCATCCAGATGCGAGTCTTCGTTGATTTTTCGCACATGTCCCACGTTGGTAGCAGCGCACGAAAACCAGCGAGCCGCAGTTTCTGCTGAGCGGGTGGTTGTGCTGCTGGTGATTTCGGCGGTAGGTACAGAAGAAGAGGTGGCAGGCATGAGATTTACGCAAGTGATCGTCGTCGACAGTATAACGCTGCACGAGCCACGCCTTGTACGGGTGCAATACCGGGAAAGTTGGGGAATTTTTGTCTTAAGGCTTGCTACACTGCGCACCCGCTCGCCAAACCTCAAATGCTGAAGTCATGAAGGTTCGCACTCGATTCGCGCCTAGTCCTACTGGATACCTGCACATCGGCGGCGCCCGTACGGCGCTATTCTGTTACCTGTTCGCGCGAAAACACGGTGGCGAGTTCATTCTTCGTATCGAGGACACGGATCAGGCGCGTTCAACTGAAGCATCCGTTCAGGCCATTCTGGACGGTATGCAATGGTTGGGGCTCGACTACGATGAAGGCCCGTTCTACCAGACGCAGCGATTTGATCGTTATCGAGAAGTGGTTGAACAGCTAATGGCGGCCGGGCATGCGTATTATTGTTACAGCACTCCGGAAGAGCTGGATGCCATGCGTGAGGAAGCCATCGCCCGGAAGGAAAAACCCCGTTACAACGGCTTCTGGCGTGATCGCCAGGATACACCGCCGGAAGGCGTGAAACCGGTTGTCAGATTCCGGAATCCTGCCAGTGGCAAGGTCACCATCGACGATGCCGTCAAGGGCCCCATCATCATTGATAATGCGGAACTGGATGATCTGGTCATCATGCGATCAGATGGCACACCAACCTACAACCTGACGGTAGTGGTTGATGACATGGATATGCAGATAACCCATGTGATCAGGGGCGATGACCACATCAACAATACACCACGCCAGATCAATATTCTGGAAGCGCTGGGTGCGGCTCGGCCAGTGTATGCGCATCTACCGATGATTCTGGGTGAAGATGGCAAGCGCATGTCGAAGCGCCATGGAGCCGTTAGTGTCATGCAGTATCAGGCCGACGGCTACCTGCCTGAGGCATTGCTGAATTATCTGGTTCGGCTGGGGTGGTCACATCAGGACCAGGAGCTGTTTACCGCCGATGAAATGCGGGAGTTGTTTACGCTGGAAGCGGTTAATCGATCCGGTTCAGTTTTCGACGAAAAGAAGCTGGAGTGGGTTAGTCAGCAATACCTTCAGCACAGTGATGCAGTGAGGTTGAGCGAGGCATTAGAGCCGTATCTTCAGAAGCTGGGCATTGATACGCAACAGGGAGCACCACGCGCTGATGTTGCCCATCTGCTGCGTGACAGAGCGAAAACACTGGTGGATATGGCTGACGCCATGCGCTACTTCTATCAGGCACCAACAGCCTATGACGAAAAGGCCAAGACTAAACAATTCAAGCTGGCAACAGCAGATGTGTTGTTGACCGCAAAGCAAGCCTTGGGTGAATTGGACAACTGGAGTGCCGACACCATTCAATCGGCACTGGATGCCAGTGTAGAGCGTCTGGGGATTGGCTTCGGGAAATTGGGTCAACCGCTACGACTGGCCATCACTGGTGGCACGCAGTCACCCTCGCTGGCCGATACGCTGGCACTGATCGATCAGCTTGATGTGCTGAAACGACTCGACGCTGCCATCCTGGTTTGTCAGGCGGCGCCCGCCTGAGTCAAGGGCGACATTGTGATCCGGCCAGTTCGTTAGCTCAGTAGCTGGCGAACCATGCCAGTGAAGGCCAGGCCCATGAGCAATATCAGGCAGAAGCGTTTGTAAAAGCCTTCCAGCGATGGCCGGAACAGGAAACCGCCGGCCAAGACGCCAGCAACAACGACCGGCGCGAGAAATACGGCGCGCGACACCGCCAGGTTGTTCAGCAGGCCTGATAGCATTAACCAGAAAAAAGAGGTGAACGTTCCAAGGAACAGGAACAACACCAGCGATGCACGCATATGTGCCACCGGGGCCTTCTGGGCAAGCACGAACAGGGCGACTACCATGCCGCCAACACTGGCGATTCCCGTGGTAAATCCAGCCACCAGCCCCGTGGTGTAGAGTCCTGCAGAGGTTGCCAGAAAGGCTGGGCTTTTTTTGAACAGCTGCAGGGTTGCCAGTAGCAGTATCAGCGCCAGTGCAAGAACACGAGAGGTATCTGTGGATATGCTGAGGGTGGTCCATAGCCCGAATGGGACACCAATAGCAGATCCGATTGCCAGCGTGAGTGATACTTTTTTATCGGCGTTCTTGAATCCGCCGCGAATCATGACCAAGCCGGCGACGGCCTCAAGTAGAAAACAGATGGGGATGAGCGTTGCGGGTGGAATAATCAGCGCCAGGCCAGCCATGATCAGCGCCGACAATCCGAAGCCTGCGAAACCGCGGACCATACCGGCAACGAACACCACCGCAATGCTCACGGAGAGTTCCAGCGGTGTCAGCGCCAGAAAATTTTGCAGGTTGTCGAGCATGTTTTTACCAGCTAGGGCAAGATAAGGGACAAATCAGCGTGTGCAGATGCACCAACTTTGACGGGAGCGAAACATGAAAAAAATCTGGTCAGTGTATTTATCAGGCGAAATTCACACCGACTGGCGTGAGCGCATTATGCAGGCTTCTGAAGCTGCTGGCTTGCCGTTGGATTTTTACTCTGCAGTAACCAATCATGAAGCCAGCGATGCGGCAGGGGATATTCTGGGTCAGGCTGAGTCTGGCTTCTGGCGTGATCATCAATCGTCCAAGGTAAACAGCATTCGAACCCGAACGCAAATACAGCAGTGTGATGTCGCTGTTATCCGATTCGGAAGCCAGTACAAGCAGTGGAATGCTGCCTTTGATGCGGGTTACTGTGCGGCGCTTTCCAAGCCTTACATTACCTTGCACGATGAAGATATCATTCATCCGTTGAAAGAGGTTGATGCGGCCGCCATGGGGTGGGCTCAAACCCCTGAGCAAGTAGTTGAAATCCTGCGTTATGTCAGCGGTGGGCCAGATGCCGCCGGGT
>CALLPU010000110.1 GCA_938016235.1 uncultured Granulosicoccus sp.
ACCGGCCGAACTCGGCTGATCGGCCTGGTATCCAACAACTTTCATAACCCCATTTTCCTGGAAGTCTTTGATCTGTTTACGCGCGGGTTGCAGGAAAGAGGGCTGCGTCCACTGCTGGTCAATCTCTCTGATGAAACGGAACCCGCTGCGTCAGTGAGAATGCTAAGGCAGTATTCAGTAGATGGTGTTGTAGTTGCCTCATCCACGCTAACGCCGGCTTTTTCGCACGCGTTTCGTGATGCAAAGATGCCAGTGGTGCATTCTTTCGGTCGTCACACCAGCACACCGCAAGTGCATGTTGTCGGTATCGACAACGTGGAGTGCGGGCGCATAGCCGCACGTGAACTGATTGCCAGGGGATACAAGCGCGTGGCTTTCCTCGGTGGTCCTGAATCTGCTACGTCCACACAGGATCGCTTTCAGGGTTTCCTGTCTGAACTGGCGTTACACCCTGACATGAAAGTCACTCATTCTTTTGCAGATGCGTATTCATTTAACGCTGGTCGCAAGGCCATGCTGGATCTATTGCGCGACAAGCCTGCCGAGGCCTACTTTTGCGGCGACGATGTCTTGTCAATTGGTGCGTTGAGCGCAGTCACCGATGCGGGTTTTTCGGTTCCTGGCGACATTGGCATTATTGGTCTGAATGATATGGAAATGGCAGGTTGGGAAAATATTGCGCTGACGACCATTCGCCAGCCGATCCGGCAGATTATCAGTTCATCAATCGAGTTGATCGTGGCCATGCTGGATGATCCGGATCGTTACCCGGAAGCCCGGTTGTTTCCCAGTTCTGTAGTGGAGCGTGCAACGCTTAAACCCAGACTGGCGGGTGAGTGAGACAGGGCTGGATCCACCACTCGTTAACCTGGTTAACATCGTGCTCCATACTCTTTGCACATTCATGTTCGATACTGCGCCCGCTAGAGGATATGTGTTATCCGCCATAGTCAGGGCAGGGCCCTGTCATCACATAGGGCAACATCGAAAGAATTCACATGAAAAGAACTCCACTAATACGCCAGCGTGCGGTACTTCCCATGCTGGCGGTATGTACGTTGGCACTGGTCTCGTGCAGTGATTCAGAGAGCATGACTGTCGATTCATCAGATACAGACTCTCCCGAGGTATCCGGTTCAACATCATCTACTGCAGGTGTGGCGTGTGACTACATGGACACCACGTTCAATGACTCTGCATCTGTGAACGCCGAGAGTACGTCAATCTGGTCTTGTACAGAGACCACGCGAGAACTGACTGCCAATGGATTGCCGGATCATGCTACGGGCGAATTTCCCAACCCGGGTAACCCCAATACCATTGCTGCGCACGATGTGTCAGCCAGCTATACGCTGGCCCCAACTCAAAGCGAGATAGCAACGACGTTGGGAGGGCCTCGCGGCGCCACCGGTTACATACTCAATGGCGTCAAGATAGATGCTGGCACGGGCGGTTCGTGCGATGACTCCGGTAATGATTGTAGCCTTGCCGATAACTCGGGCAACTGGAATATTGAAGCGTTAGGTCAAAGCAGTTTCAACTTCGGGGTAGATGATAACAACGCGCACGTGCAACCGGATGGGCAGTACCATTATCACGGTATGCCGGAAGGGTTTGTCACCAAGCAGGGTGGTAATAGCTCAACCATGACCCTGATCGGATGGGCGGCTGACGGATTCCCCATCTACGCCCGTTACGGTCATGCGGTGGCAGAAGATGCCACTTCGGAGTTGATCTCCATGACCGGTAGCTACCGACTCGTCAGCTCGGTCAGTGAGAATCGACCGTCAACGGATATCTACCCGCTGGGCACCTTCAATCAGGATTGGGAGTATGAAGCCGGGTTAGGGGATCTGGATGAGTGCAATGGGCGCTTTGGTGTGACACCTGAATTCCCGGCGGGTGTCTATCATTACTATGCCACTGACAGCTACCCGTTTTTGCAGCGCTGCGTTAAAGGTGAAGTTGACGATGCCGGTGCTCTGCCACCGCCCGGTGGAATGCAGCCGACGGGTGCAAGCGCGGGTGCTCTGTGATGAGGCGGCTACTGCTGCTAGTGTGCGCCGTGCTGCTCAGCCCCGGTTTGCACGCGCATTTGATGGTCGCCCAAAAGGGCACGTTGAACATTGTGGACAACGGTGCGTTTGTGGTGTTGTCCTTACCGGTTTCCGCATTCCAGGGAGTTGACGATGACGGCGATCACAAGCTCTCTGTTGCAGAGTTCAAGATACACCAAGCTGAGTTGCTGGCCTCGATCCGGCAAAACGTGCGGTTATTTGAAAAGGATGACCCCGTTGTATTGCAAGGCATCCTGCTCACACCAGTTACCGCAGACCATGACCATGAGGGGCTGGCAGATCAGTTGGTTGTCATGGGCAAGTTTCCGATAGCAGCGGATGCTGACGAGCTGACGTTCCAGGTAGAACTCTACGGCGGTGCGTCGAGTGAGCAGCTACTGGAAGTGACTGCAACGCGTCCTGCCATGGGCCAGGAGCAGGTGATGGCGCTGACCCGAACGCAACCGCAGGCAGTGTTGTTTCCTGAACAGTGAGTGAGAACTAGCGAAACATGGGTGGGCGCGCGTCGGTCCACTCTCCGTTAGCAGCGCCCGATTTTGCCACGGCAACCACCGCTGCCATGGACCGCAATCCGTCAGTAGCACGAGGATACAGATCAGCGGCAGCGTCGGTGCGCCGGCCTTGCTTGCTGGCGTGGATGGCTTCAGACAGATCCTTGTAGATATTCGCGAATGCCAGTGGCATGCCTTCCGCGTGGCCGATGGTAACGCGCGTGGCTCGGTCCGCTTCAGGCGAGAGATTGGCTTCGCCGCGTTCAATGATCTGCAAACGCTCGTTAAGAGGCATATAGAAGAGTTGGTTCGGGTGTTCCTGTGACCATCGCAACCCACCGTTCTCGCCAAACACCTGGATGCCCAGGCCGTGTTGTCGGCCAATGGCAATCGACGATGTCCAGAGACGCCCGACGGCACCACCGTCCATGCGAAAGTTAACCATCGCATCGTCTTCGAGTTCTCTGGATGCAATGCATGACACAATATCGGCCGACAATGATGTCACTTCCTGTCCGGTCACGAAGCTTGCCATGTGCAATGCATGAATACCGCAATCGGCAAATTGCGCGGAGACGCCTGCCTGCGCCGGATCGTAGCGCCAGCGCACGCGTGGGTTGTCAGCATCACTGGCATCAGCGTGATGACCATGCGCGAATTCCGCATTGACCAGGCGAATCTTGCCCAGGTCGCCACGGGCAATCATGGCTTTCATGTGGCGTACGAGTGAGTAACCGGTGTAACCGTAGTTCACCGCGCAGATCTTGCCGGTGGCTGCAGCGATGTTGACAATCTCTTCGCCTTCTTCAACGCTCATGGTCATGGGCTTTTCGCACAGGACATGAAAACCGGCTTCCAGGAACGCCTTGGTGATCTCAAAATGCGTATTGTTGGGTGTGGCGACCGTTACGAGGTCCACTCGATCGTCGCGATTTTTCTCGCCGTCAAGCATGTCCTGCCAGCTGCCATAGGAACGGTCCGCGGCAATACCGAGTTCCTGGCCATAGGCTCGTCCCTCGTCGGGTCGATGATCCAGTGCCGCTGCACTGAATTCAAAAAGCCCGTCAAGGCCTGCGCCCAGGCGGTGAGCCGGCCCGATCTGGCTGCCCTTGCCGCCGCCGATCATGCCCCAGAGAAGTTTGTTCATGCTGTGTTGCCTTGCGTTAAGTTGTCTGCCAACCCGATTGCCTGCCATACAGGTATTGTGAGGGTCAGACGAGTTTTGAGTCGGTCAGTGAGGTCGTTCAGCTGAAGCCGATGGATTGCAGGTATTCCCGGTTGATGCGAGCATCGCCTTCCGTATCCGGGTTCAGCGTTGGGTCGCAGTCTTGTTCAATGGTGCACCAACCGGAATAATCAGCATCTACCAACACCTTGCGCACGGCGGGAAAGTCCACTTCACCTTCTGGCAGTGTGCAGAAAATACCCTGGCCACAGGCATCATAGAAACCGGTGCCTTTGGCCAGAACATCGGCTTTCACAACTGGATTGATGTCCTTGAAATGCATATAGCTGATGCGGTCGATGTAGCGCTCCATAAAGCTGACGGGATTATAGCCCGCATAGGAATGGTGACCCGTGTCAAAGCAAATTTTCAGAATGCTTTCGTCGACTTCGTCAAGCAGGCGTTCCAACTCCGGTTCAAAATCGAT
>CALLPU010000111.1 GCA_938016235.1 uncultured Granulosicoccus sp.
CTATCTGGCCGGGCAGGGCCATGAACGCTTTCTGGTGCATTGTGCAACGACGACCTCTCAGGCTATTGAAAACCGAGCCAGAGGTTTTTCTGACAGGCTGGCTCACTGTGCCGCAAGTGCGCAGGTGGATACGCTCCTGTATCAGCCAGATGCCACAGACCAACGTGAGCCACTGCGGCAATACTTTGATGCAAAGGACAGTAATGCGCACCCCACCGCCATTTTTTCGCTGTCACAACATTCCACGTTGATTGCCCTGTCGGAGTTGCGTCGACGAGCACTGGCTATTCCACAACAGGTTGCTCTGGTGGGTTTTGATGATGCCGACTGGATGCAAACGACATGGCCGTCTATCACCACCGTGTCTCAACCCGTAGAGGAAATGGCTCAGCTGGCGGTGAAAACGCTACTGACTCGCCTGACGCAATCGACTGACACCTTCCCCGTTCAGCATCTAGAGCGCTGCGGCTTACACATTCGAGAATCTACCCAGTTAGACCCCACCCACAATACCCTTCGGTATTCGGTGGAACAGTAACGGACGATAAAACCACAGGAGAAACCTATGTCCAAGACCGTTAAGTACAGCACAGCTGGCCTCGCCACTCTGGCAGCAGTAGCCGTATCAGTACCCGCACACGCAGAGGAGTACGGGATCTTAATGAAGACACTGGCCAACCCTTTCTGGGGTGCGATGGGCGAAGGTGTTGAAGAAGGAGCCAAGAATGCCGGTGTTGAGTACTACCTGCAAGCAGTCGAAAGCGATCAGGCTGCTGAAAGCCAGCTCAATGTGTGCAACACCATGCTTGAACGCAAGCCCGTTGCCATGATCACCGCGGCAATCAACTCGACCAATCTGCTGCCATGCCTGAAAAAAGCACAGGACCAGGGCATCAAGGTAGTGGATCTGGACGGCAACCTCGACCCGGAGATACTGGCCGCCGAGAGCATTGACATCACCTTCTCCATCGGCTCAGACAATGTCAAAGCCGGTGCACAAGGTGCCGAATTCATGGTCAGCCAACTCGGCGCCGATGCACAGGGCCCTGTGCTGGTCATTGAAGGTTTATCGGGCAACATCACTGGTCAGAAACGGGCAACCGGTTTTGCCGATGCATTGAAGGAACTGGCGCCAGGGCTTGAAATAGTTGCCTCACTGCCCGGTGACTGGGATCGTGGGAAAGCAGCGAACATCACTAACGATATCCTCACCAGAAACCCGGATTTGAAGGGTATTTTCGCTGCCAACGACGGCATGGCTCTGGGCGCCATGGAAAGTGTCTTTGCAGCAGGCAAAGGCGATGATGTCATCATCATTGGTGTTGATGGTAACTCCGATGCCGTGAAGTCCATCAAGTCTGGTCGTTTAACCGCGTCGGTTGCGCAGCTCCCGTATCTGGTAGGAAAACAGGCACTGGAAAACGTCAAGATGGCCGTGGAAGGTAACGACGTAGAGAAGCAGGTGATTGTTCCCACGCTGGTTCTGACGCAGGAAGTCATGGAAGCCGGTAGCGAGCCGATGCTCGAGTTCGTCAAGTAAGAAAGACCACGCATGGAAGCCTCAGCTCATCGTTGAGGCTTCCCTACCTGCCTCTCAATGTTTCACCAGAAGTGATTGTCTATGACGCCCACGCATGCGAGCAGCACACCGGGTCTTTGGTCTCGGCTGCAAGAGAAGTCCATTGAACAGCTGCACATTCGGCTGGAGAGCATCGTTGTTCTTCTCGGTCTGATTACCCTGATGGCGATTCTGTCTCCGTACTTTTTCTCCGTCAGCAACTTCATGAACATCCTGCTGGCCACGTCAACCATTGGCGTGCTGGCTATTGCGGCAACGTTTGTCTTGAGCTCAGGGGGTCTTGACCTGTCGCTCGGTTCAGTACTGGGCTTGTCTGGCGTCGTGGGCGCAACGTTCGCTGTCAATCTGGGTATGCCAACACCGGTTGCCGTACTGGCAACGATTGGTGCGGGTGCTCTGGCAGGCCTGGTCAATGGTTTCGTCATCACACGCGGATTTGTCCCGGCCTTTATCGTGACACTGGGCATGCTGGGTATTGCCAGAGGCCTGGCACTGGTCATCTCTGACGGTCGAGTTATTTACGGCCTGCCGGAGTGGATGGTGTTTCTCGGGCAAGGTCGCCCCTTCGGCGTTCCTATGCCCGTCATCATCTTTATTGTCGTGGCGATCATCATGCACATCGTGCTCGCCTACACTCGATACGGTCGTCACACACTGTCTATTGGAGACAACGAAAACGCAGCGCGTACAGCGGGTATCAATGTCGAGTTTCATCGCCTTACCCTGTACACATTATCCGGTGGCTTGGCGGGTCTGGCAGGACTGTTGTTTGCCACTCGCATTAACTCTGGCGACCCCACAGCCGGCATTACCTACGAACTCACCGCGATCACCGCCGCGATCATTGGTGGCACCAATCTATTTGGTGGACGAGGATCCATTCTGGGCACCATGATTGGTGCGTTGATCATGGGTGTACTGCAAAACGGCCTGAACTTGCTGGCTGTGCAAAGCTACTACCAGCAGATGGCGATAGGCGGGGTATTGGTGTTGGCCGTGTTTATTGATCAATACCAGCAACGCCAGGAGACAAAAGTATGAGCCTCCTGAGTCTTACGGGCATAAAAAAGAGCTTTGGTGCGGTCAGTGTATTGCATGGAGTGGATCTGAACGTTGATGCCGGCGAAGTAGTGGGGCTTATCGGTGACAATGGCGCCGGCAAGTCTACCTTGATGAAAATCGTAACCGGCATCTACCAGGCCGATGAAGGCTCTATCACGTTAAACGATGAGTCCGTACTCGACCTGACACCGGGCGCGCGACGGGCACGCGGCATTGAAATGATTTATCAGGATCTGGCTCTGGCCAAGCAGCAAGATGTGGCGTCCAACATATTCCTGGGAAGGGAACCCGTACGAAACATACTGGGCGTGAAGATTGTTGATCGCGGACGCATGAAGCAGGAGGCCCAAGTGATGATCGATCGACTGGGCGCGAAGCTTCCTTCGATCACTCGACCGGTAGGCAGTTTCTCCGGTGGTCAGCAACAATCCGTGGCCATTGCCCGCGCTCTGACGTTCGATCCCAAAATAGTGATCATGGATGAGCCCACAGCTGCCCTGGCCGTCCGCGAAGTACAAAGCGTTCTCGACCTTATTCGCCAGCTTAAATCACAGGGTATCAGCGTTATTCTCATCTCCCATCGTCTGAATGACGTGCTGTCAGTGACTGATCGCATCGTGGTACTCAGGCAAGGCACCGCTGCTGCCAATCTGAAGACATCAGACACATCCATGTCTGAAATCGTATCTGCCATTGTGGGCGGTGGTGATGTTGCAGAAGCTGCGGCCCATGAAGCGCGAGGTTAACGTAGGAATTCAATGCCGTGATCTGCCCTATGCGACCCACTAGGCAATGGGAAGATCCACTTCCCTTTTCCCCAGAGTTTCTGACAATACCCTGGCAATGTCAGCACGGCTGTAGGGCTTTGGCAAAAATACAAAGTCCAGTGAACGTGTTTCGTCTCGC
>CALLPU010000112.1 GCA_938016235.1 uncultured Granulosicoccus sp.
CCGTTTTTCAGACAACCCGGATTATCGATGCCCTGCGAGGCTTCGGTAGCATCGTGCCCACGGCACGGCTGGCGTCGCCCTGCACCTGACAACGAGAAACCCTGACCCTATGAAAAAAATTGAAGTGGCCGTATTAACCGGCCTGTTGATCACGACCAGCTCGGTCGTCTCTGCCGAGACCTTACGATGGGCGCGTGCCGGTGACAGCCTCACCATGGACCCGCATTCACAGAATGAAGGCCCTACGCATGCATTGGCACAGCAAATATACGAGCCGCTTATTTCACCCGACATGGAAGCCAAGCCCATTCCCGCGCTGGCTACCAGCTGGAATGTCAAGGAAGGCAACGCCAATGTCTGGGAATTCAAACTGCGTGAAGGCGTGAAGTTTCACGGCGGCGAGGATTTCACCGCGGAAGATGTGGTTTTCTCATTCAATCGGGCCAAGATGGAAAGCTCTGATATGAAGGAGCTGATTGTCTCTGTTACTGAAGTCCGTGCTGTGGGCGATTACATGGTCGAGATTGAGACTGATGGACCTAATCCTATTCTGCCAAACAACCTCACCAACCTGTTCATGATGGACAAGGGATGGGCCGAAGAAAACAATTCTGCCAAGCCTGCCGAATTCGATGATGGCGAAGAGACGTATGCCGTGCGTAATGCCAACGGTACCGGTGCCTACATATTGGAAAGCCGTGAGCCTGATACCAAAACGGTATTGAAGGCAAATCCGGACTACTGGGGCAAGGACGAGTTTCCACTGGCAGCTACCGAGATCATCTACACACCGATCCAGAATGCCGCCACCCGAGTGGCCGCCTTGTTGTCGGGTGAGGTTGACCTGATTCAGGATGTGCCCGTACAGGATTTGAGCAGAGTTGCCAGTACAGACGGATTGATTGTTAATAACGCCCCACAGAATCGCACCATCTTTTTCGGTCTGAATTCAGGGGCCGCTGATCTGGAAAGCGACAACATCGAGGGGAAAAACCCTTTTGCTGATGTGCGCGTGCGCAGAGCCATGAACATCGCTATCGACCGGGATGCGATCAAGCAAGTGGTCATGCGCGGTCAGTCAGCGCCGACCGGCGTGATCATTCCTCCTTTCGTGAACGGCTGGACAGAAGAGCTTGATGCCTATCCTAAAGCCGACATTGATGCTGCGAAAGCCTTGATGGACGAAGCCGGCTATGGTGACGGTTTTGAAGTGACCCTGAACTGCCCGAATGATCGCTACATCAACGATGAAGCCATTTGCCAGGCTGCAGTAGGCATGATGAGCAAGATTGGCATCACTGCCAACCTGGTGGCTCAATCCAAAGCCCAACACTTTCCTCTGATCTCAGGCAAGACCACAGACTTCTATCTGCTGGGATGGGGTGTGCCCACCTTCGATTCAGAATACGTGTTCAATTTCCTTGTCCACTCAACCACTGAGGATCGTGGTTCGTGGAACGGCGCTCAGTTTTCCAACGCGGACGTAGACAGCATGATCCAGTCTTTAGCGTCTGAAGTTGATCTGGACAAGCGCAACGAAACGATTGCCAGCATCTGGAGCACGGTACAGGAAGAGCAGGTTTATCTGCCGATTCACAACCAGGTGCTGAACTGGGGTATGAGCAGCAAGATCGACTTCCCCGTGCAGCCTGAAGACCAGCCACACTTCAAGTTCCTGAAAATGTCCAACTAAGTCCACGCCTTTGGTAGTGCAACAGGTGAGGTTGGTACCTTGCCTGTTGTACTTTCCATCTTGAAGTTCTTTAAGTTCTTTTTTTGCCTGTGTAGTACAGGCATCAAAATCTGACCTTTCGGGGTTGAGTCACCCACCGATTACTCAGCAGGTCACTGATCTGAATTGTGTGAGTAATAGAGACAAGGCTGTAGTCTCTGAAGACGTACTCAATCCGTCCATGAAATCCAATCGGCTCGTTCGGGCTGCGACTCGCTATCTATGCTTGCATACGTCATACGCCGTGTCATTCAGTCGATCGTTGTATTGTTGATGGTCGGTCTGGTCGCCTTCTCCATGTTTCGGTTCATCGGTGACCCGGTCGAAAATCTGTTGGGTCAGGAACGTACCATAGAGGATGTAGCCCGAGTTCGCGCCCAGCTCGGATTGAATGATCCTTTTCCGGTTCAGTATGTGAAGTTCCTTGGCAATGTGGTGCAAGGCGATTTCGGTGTCAGCTATCGCCAGGGTCGGGCAGTGAGTGAAATCATTCTCGAACGAGCTCCTGCCACGCTGGAGCTGGCAGGTGTTTCTGCTCTGCTGGCCATTGTCTTTGGTGTCGGGCTTGGCGTATTTACGGCCATACGGCGTGATGGCTTCATGGCCAATGTAATCATGACCACCTCTTTAATCGGCGTGTCGCTTCCCACGTTTCTCATTGGTATTCTGCTGATTTACATCTTTGCTGTGGAGTTGGGGTGGCTGCCCAGTTTCGGGCGAGGCGAAACGGTTGCCATTGGATGGTGGACAACCGGATTTCTGACCAAGAG
>CALLPU010000113.1 GCA_938016235.1 uncultured Granulosicoccus sp.
TCTCCGAAGAGCGAAGATAACAACAGCCAATTAAAGCTTAAGCCAGGTACTTCGTTTACATCTGTTGCTCTACGCAACCCATGCAATACAAGCACCCTTCTAAATTACTTGATTCAATTGTAAAAGAGCGGGCATCTCACTTGCGAAGTGCTTCGTGTCTGCCGAGTCCGAGGAGTGTACCACGAACAAGTTGGAAAGCAACATCTTAAACTGTTTCTTTCCGATCCTCTCAGCGTGGCAGTTCAGGCCGGAGCCGTCTTTACCGCGTTGCGAGGAGGCGTATTTTAAGACTTCAAAATAAAAACGCAATGGTTTTCTTTAAATAAAATGACGAGCAAACAGCAAGCTCTGGTGACGCTCAGGCACAAGCGTTCAGATCAACCCCGGAGCAATTGAAGCAGGCATCTACCCGGGACACAGTTAACGTCCACAGAGACGGTAAATTGAGCCGACAATCGCCGGTATACATAAACATTGTGTCTACCGGTTCAATCGGCCAGCAATTTACGCCACGTATTGAGCCAGGCACGCAGCTCGCTTTGCAACAAGATTTTATCAGCACCACGGGCCAACGGCGCAATTTGCTTATCCAGCTCGACACGATTGCCAGGTATTTCGGACATGCATGACTGGACTACAACTCCCACTATCCTGCAGCAGCTGTAATGGAAGCCTGAACATGCGTTAAAAATAAGTGTGGCATCTCCAGAGGATGGCCTGTCAATTGCCACGTTGGTGTTCTACACTTAAGGTTGCGCTGTTCATCGCGATTGCGACCATAACGAAAAAAGCGCACCTAACTCAAATACCAACCTACGAACGGACCCTCGCGTTGACCAAAAGAAACGCTCAATTCCGTCCGCACTGCGTGGACCTCGCACCTGGCGCTTTCGCGCGCGCAGGCCAACCCAGCGACAACCGTGCATCGAGGCGTTTTGCGCTGGCCGCAGAACGGTATGCGCGAGCCCGCCCCAAGGCACGACCAGCGAGAAATGCCGGTGGACACTACTCTGGTGCAGTTAGAGTGTCATCCGCCAGTTCTCGCACTCAGTTCCAACATGCCGGCAAATTGAGCGTGGCTCTAGTAGCCGTTGCCGGCGGAATTCTCTGGACAACCACCAGCATAGGCAACAGCTCAACGCAGGCAGAATCAGCAGTACAACCACAACCTGTCGTGTTGCAGGCCAGCGTGGCATCGCCGGCGTTCTTTTTCGACGATACTGTGGACGCGTTGACAGAGTACTTTTCAGCTAGCACACAAGACAGCGATGCTCTGACTGCCCCTGCATCACTGCAGCCCCTGGCCAGCGTGGATGATTTGTTATTCGAGCGCCCAGATGCCGTGATACCCACAGTGCCGGCGCAGCCCGCCTCGCGAACCCTGACTATTTCACCGTTAGAGAATCACCCCTCATTAACGGCCATGCGCTCGCAAGCGTTGGCTCCTGAAGGCGCCACAACGACGAAGGTAGCCGTTGTGAAGGGCAACACCCTGTCGGGCATACTCAACAGCCACGGTGTCAAAATCGATCAGATGCCACAACTGCTGAACGATGATCTGATTAAAACGCACTTGTCCAATCTGACAATCGGACAGGAATTCGACATCACGCAAAACGCAGACGGAGACTTTCATAGCCTTCGTACCCGGGTAGGTAATGACAAGCGGATCACGATCAGGCGCTCGGCGAACGACTTTGCCATTGCGTCGATCGATTTACCGGTCGAAAAGGAACGTGTAGTTACCTCGGGCACGATCGAGCAATCATTGTATCTGGCGGCCGAACAGGCCAACCTGAAGCAGTCAACCATCATGGAGCTGGCGGATATCTTCCAGTGGGAACTGGACTTCGCCAGAGACATTCGAAAAGGTGATCAGTTTGCCCTGGTCTACGATCGTCTGTACCGCGATGGCCAGTACATCGGCGACGGCGACATCCTGGCGGCCGAATTTACTCGCGCCGGCAAGGCATATCGCGCCATACGCTTCACCACCGACGACGGTAATACCGGGTATTACTCACCCGACGGACAATCAATGCGCCGTACGTTCCTGCGTCACCCGGTCGATGTGGTCCGTATAACATCCCATTTCAACCCTAATCGCATGCACCCGGTACTGCACAAAATCAGGGCACACAGAGGTGTGGACTACGGCTCCCCTTATGGCTCGCCGATTTACGCAACTGCCGATGGCAAGGTGGCATTCTCCGGCACAAAGAACGCCTACGGCAACACGGTCATCCTGCAACACGGTCAGAAATTCAGCACGCTTTACGCCCATATGTCCCGGATTTCCGACAAATCCAAGGTGGGCAAGCGCGTCAAGCAGGGGGATGTCATCGGTTATGTCGGGAAGACCGGTCGCGTAACCGGCACTCACCTGCACTACGAATTCCGCGTCAACAACGAACAGATCGACCCACTGAAAGTGGAGCTGCCTGCCGCCCAACCCATCGACAAGAAATACCTGGAAGAGCTCAAGGTCGTTTCAGACGAAATGACGATGCAGATGAAGAGTGTGTTGGCGGATATGGCCGGTCAGGTAGCGAATGCTGATGGAACCACCGCGGTAATGATGTCAAACGTCGATCCACAACGCTGAACAGCGCCAGGCTGGATCGAAAAATTGGTGCTTAAGTAACGAAACAAGCCGGCTGCACTTCACACTTCATGTGCTGCGCAGCCGGCTTGTGCGGATCAGTCCAGCGTTCCTCTGGTAGAGGTGTCTAGACGGAAAAGGATGAACCGCAACCACAGGTTGTTGTGGCATTGGGGTTTCTGATGACGAACTGAGAACCTTCCAGACCTTCGGTGTAATCGATCTCCGCACCAGTCAAATACTGGAAGCTCATGGGATCAATGAGAAGCTTGACACCCTCCTTCTTGACCTCAGTATCGCCGTCGTTAACGACCTCATCGAAGGTAAACCCGTACTGAAAGCCACTGCAGCCGCCGCCGGAAACAAACACTCGAAGCATTAGATCGGGGTTGCCTTCTTCCACGATCAACTCCTTGACTTTCAATGCTGCCGCTTCAGTAAATACGAGCGGATCTGGCATTTCGAAGTCGTCAATACTGACTTCCGCACTCATTTGGGAATTCCTCTCATTCGCATTGGTAGCAGTTTACTTGACCAAGCAATTTAGTCAAGTATTTCCCGCACTGGCTGTGCAACATAGGGACATAAACCCATTTCCCAACAGTCAGGCACCAGGCTCTGGATGACTACGGCATTAGCGCAGGCTGAAGCAATCCCCGGGTTTCTGGAAATCCGAGCATCAGGTTCATATTTTGTACAGCCTGACCGGCGGCTCCCTTGACGAGATTGTCTTCTACTGCCAGCACAACCGCCGTATCTCGCCCTTGAGGGCGATGAACAGCCAATCGACACATGTTGGTGCCGCGCACCGAACGGGTTTCAGGGTGCGCACCAGATGGCATCACATCCACAAAAGGCTCATCCCGGTAGCGCTCTTCAAACAGTTTCTGCAAGTCTACATCGGCTGTTAATCGAGCATACAGAGTGGCATGAATGCCCCGAATTATCGGTAACAAGTGCGGGGTGAACGTCAGATCCACTGTTGTTGAGGTCATGCGTCGCAGGCCCTGCTCTATTTCGGGAAGATGACGATGCCCGGCAACCGCATAGGCCTTGAAACTGTCTGAGGCTTCTGCCAGCAGGTTGGGCACAGAAGCTCCACGGCCGGCACCGGTAATGCCAGACTTTGCATCAGCAATCAGCGACTCTGTAGCAACAATGCCTGCTTCCAACAGCGGCAGGAAACCCAGCTGTACGGTGGTTGGGTAGCATCCAGGGTTCGCAACCAGCATCGCGCCGGCGATCTGCTCGCGGTTCATTTCTGGCAAACCGTAAACAGCATCGGCCACCAGTGCAGGGCAATGATGGGTCATCCCGTACCACTGTTCCCAGACTGCTATGTCCTGTAGGCGAAAATCAGCCGACAGGTCCACAACCTTGATGCCTTTGTCCAGCAAGGCTGGTGCCTGCCGCATGGCCGTGCCATTAGGTGTTGCGAAAAACACCAGATCACACTGGGCATCAGCGACATCGTCAGGGTCAGAGAACTGAAGATCAACATGTCCGCGCAAGCTGGGGAACAGCGAATCAACCCGATTGCCCGCCTGCGCTCTCGAACTGATGAAAACGATCTCCAGGTCGTCTCGACCACAGAGCAGCCTGAGTAGCTCGACGCCGGTATAGCCCGATCCGCCGATGATTCCAATTCGCATTAACTCGCCGTCATCTCGTGAATAATCAAACACGCCTGTACTGAGCGACGGGCGTGGCCCGCAGATTATTGCATAGCAAGCACATTAGCGTAGCGACGCAAGAGTGGTCTCAGAACGTTCTACTGAACCAGGTCAATGCACCGCTCTCCGCCAGCGGTACTCATGAGCGCGTGGCTGCACTGTGTGGAAATTTTCAACCAGCGTATTAGCGAGCAGGCGTTGGATTCGCAAGGTCGTCCCAGGGCGCGGCATAAACTGATGATCCTCGGATATAGAAGACTGAATCATTCACCATTACTGACCGATCCCGCCCATAGAAGTTGTAATACGGATTGTTGTTACTGGATGCTCTATCAACCACCAGCGAACCTCGGGATACGATGCCTGCGTCAGCACCAACTTGCACCTCAAATCCGTGCAAGCCGGAATAACTCCATGGGTAGTAGGTAAATGCGCTAGCGGCGGGCGTGGGCACGTCAGGAAATGTCTGCCCATTGACATCAATACCAATGCTCACTCGCAGCGGATGTGATTCCGTTGCCGGCTGCACGGTAATGGCGCGATGATCTTCCAGTGCCTGCGAATGCGTGCCACGCTGGCCCACAACCAGTGATTGCACTTCCGTTGGCTCGGCCGGGTTACTGACGTTGAACAATGACAGCTTCACCCCTTGCACCAGAGCACCTCGTCCGTCACCTCTGCCTCCGTCGGGCGCTGCCACAGCGTCCTTGCCGATACCCAGCAGATAGTCTTCACCCACCGGATGCAGGTAGTCACTATAGCCTTCTATTTCCAACTCGCCGGCAACACGAGGCGACGTAGGGTCTGATAGATCTACTATATACAAAGGATCGGTTTGTCTGAACGTGACGAGATAGGCGCGATCTCCCAGAAATCGGGACGCATACAGCTGCTCACCCGGTTTGCCGATGAAGCCTGGTTCACTATCGTTGGGCAATGCGGCTACGGTGTTCAATCGACCACTACCATCGGCCTTGAGAATGGCCATCAAGATCGGGCTTTGATCAACACCCTGCCGATCATTGAATGTGGCAACCCGCAGATAACCGTCATGCTCACTCATCCGGAAAGGCTTGCGTAAGGGGTTCCAGCCAAGATGGCCTCTCACTGCCCCCGACCCTGCGTAAGCCAGCTGCCCGTTGTTTATCGTGAATTGATGGATGTCTGTGTCTACGCGAGGATCAAACCAGACACTGTCTCCGGGAAACTCGCCGTTTTCAACATCAATGACTAAACCATCTTCCGCCACTGGCTGAGTGGAGTAGTCGTACTGAGTGGTGGCCAGAAATACCGCGTTGGGTGAGGCATACAGTGTTTCGGAAGCACCCAGATAACATTCACTATCGGTAAGCTCAAGCGTGTCCAGATCGATGACCCCAAGCGTAATGATGTCAGGTGAGTAGTAACTGGCGTTGTCAGGTTGCCGCGCTACAAAACATTCGCCGGGATCGACCAGCGCAGTAGACTCGTCGGATCCACCTGTCGTGTATTGCGGCAAAAGTGACGACAGCTCCGTCTCTTCCAGCTGCCGCTGTACTTCCTCGGCACTTTGCGTCCACGGTTGCTCACCCGGCAACGCTGGGTAATAGCGTGAAGCGAAAAAAAGGTGTTTGCCGATTCGTCGACTGGAAACGATCTGACCATCCAGCATGAAACTGCCTGTCACTGAGGGTGCTGCTGAATTGCTGACGTCAACTTGCGTGATGACGCTGTTTTGCCCTGCGAAAGCGGTAGAGTCGTCCCAGTAGCCCCAGAAGCCGCCGCCACTGGCGGTGATGAATACCGAATCTCCAGCATCCGTTTCATAGAGGTATGCGCCCTCAGCAGAGCGTCCGTTCAAATCGACAGAAAATTCGTTAAGACTAGTGGCATCAGGTGCATCGACATCGAGGGACAAGATTCTCAAGGTGGTCTGGGCTGTTTGAGGCGCGGGAATGGATGTACTCAACGGCTCATCAAGAGCAGGCTCGACAGGTAGTGGCTCGATACCTGGGAAATAATTGCCATAGACGGTATCCAGTACATACAGCAGTGAACCGTCCGATGACACTTTCACCCAGTCCTGCTCATCCACACCCTGCTCTTGCACGTTGGTGCCAGTCACTTCATTTTCAGCGGAACCGCCCCCCGTTGCGCCATCAGAATTGCCCAGACTGTCACCGGCCTCGGGGGCAGCGGCAGGCGGCGCATTTGGCAATACCGCCGTATCTTCAGTGGTCGGCACCCCTAGATCGTAGGGCTGGTCGGCCGCCTGAGCAACGAGAGCCTGCTTCAAGGCGTCATAAAAAGCCGCGCCATCGTCAAAGCTTTTCAAGCGACGGTCGGCGTCGGAAAACTCAGCTTCACCCACGCTGGAACCTGAGCTGCAGGCCGCAAGCATAGAGGCACTGACAAACGCGGCTATCAGGGAACAATGACGATTCATGGCTAACCACCTGTTAAAAATTTGGGTAATTATTCCCAATCATACACCTCTGTCGGCACGGCGCAACCGGTATTGAGGTTATTAGGGGTAAATTTCCCAAATATTGGAACTGTACCCAGTCTTTCAACCAGAAAATCGTTGCTAATTCGAGCCATGCGGGCATCGACGTGCAGGCTCTCAGGCGATCGTGAGATCTGGAATTCGCAATCCGGCTGCCTCGACAGCTTCTTGCAGTTGGCTCTGGGAATAAGGTTTGGCCAGGAACCTGACTGCACCCATCTTCTTCAGGCGCTTTCTGTTTTCTGCGTGATCACGACTGCTGATAACAATAATGGGCGGACAGGCTTCGCCGTACTCCTCGATTACGCGCTTCAAAAAAGCGATGCCATCCAGACGCGGCATTTCCAGATCCAGCAAGATCAGATTTGGCAAAGCCGCAGTCATGCTCTCTAGGGCTTCCACACCATCGCGACTTGATCGTGTAGCGATACCACACTGTTGCAGAACACTTTCAGCCGCCGCACGCATGGTCAGAGAATCGTCCACGATCAGCGCAACAGGGCGCAGTGATTCGCGCGCCGGCTTGACACCCGCCAGAGGCTCCGGATGACCACTCTCCAGCAATCGGGGAATATCGAGTATCAATACCTGACGGCCATCGGAGAGCACACTACCGCCGGCGAACCGTTGCAAAGAAGCCAGTTGTGGTCCCAACGCCTGGGTCACCAATTCTCGATAGCCGATCACCTGATCTATCTGCAATGCCATGGAGCTGTTGCCAGATGAGACCAACACCGCGGCTTTCGTCTGCTTCAGGTTGTCGCGGGGTGCAGCTTGCTGAGACACCAACGCTGCAAGCGAACATCGCTCGTAGCGCTCTGGAATGTCAGCAGACTTTCCGGCCAGGCGCACGGCATCCACATGATTAACGGGCAGTGCATACAGAACACTGTCGCTTTCCACAAGCACCACTTGATTAACCACGATTCGTTGTGGAATTCGCAATGTCAGCTGCGTGCCCGACAAAGTATCGGTAGCCAGTTGGATGCGCCCGCCCAATTGCTCAACCGCCGCCTGAACAGCCGATAAGCCAAGCCCGTGACCGGCAAGCTCGGTTGGGCTTTCTATGCTGGAAAAACCAGACTTGAACAACGCGTTCTGCAGATCCTCATGGGAGTCCAGAGCAGATTCACCTCGCGCCTCTAACAACGTATTCAAAGAGTCACGGTTGATACCTCGGCCATCATCGCTGAAACACAGGATGAGATCAGTACCGTCAACAGACGCTGCAAGCACGAGCTCTCCGGTCGTCGGTTTACCGGCACGCTCTCGCTCGTCAGCGGATTCGATACCATGCACAACAGCATTGCGTGCCAGATGCTCAAGCGGCGCCATCAGTTGCCTGAATAACGCCCTGTCGAGTGTGATCTCACCACCCTCCAGCCGCAATTGTGCCTGGCGCCCCAAGGTATTCGACGCATCTTTTACGGTTTGCGACAGACGGTCGAGCATCTCGTCTACGCGAACCAGACGTGTTCTGATCAGACTTTGCTGTAGTCCGGCACTGGCACGAGAGGCCTGTTGCTGCTCACGTTCCGCCTGGCGCAAGGCACCGCGCATGACAGCGCGAGCGGCCTCCAGATCTGCCAGAATTTCGTCCACCTCAACGCTTTTGCGTGCTTCCAGTGATTGCGGCAACTCTCGCAATCTAACCGCTGTGGTGTCGATATCCTGATATACCTCTCGTAGGCGCGCAAGTTCATCACTTAGCCGCGCCTGATTCACTGTGACATCTGTTGCCAGATCCAGCAGCGAATCAAAAGCTGCATCACTCACCAGCAAAGTATCGCTTTGATGGCCAGTTTTCACAACGCTTTCGGCAGCATCATTCCCGGCAGTCAACGCCCGTTGTGCAACCGCCTGAGATACCAGCCCGCTGAGTTTTGCGTAACCGGTTTTTAGCGCTTCATGCTGGGTTGATAACACCCTGCTGCCCTGAATGTCACTTTCAATATCGTGAGCCTGCTCGGCAATGGATACTCTGCCTGCCATGCGTGCACTGCCTTTGAGCGTGTGCAGCACCGTCAGTGCATCGTTTATCTCTACATTGCCCGGTACGGGTACATTGACCAGGTGCCGCAGACGCTCCAGTAGATCATCGGCCTCTTCGCTGAAGACGTCGTCCAGCGAACGAACATTGGAAGCCAGCCCCAGACCACTATCGGTAGCATCCGCACCCGGTATGGAAGCCGCCAGAAAGGTCGACAATTTTTGCTCAACAGCCTTGACGCTGTGGCCAACGGGATTGCCGGTTGTCAGAGAGTCCAACCTGGCTCGCAATGCCATCACCAGATCACCGATATACCGCGTTTCGGTCGCATCAAAAGAAGCACCTTGCCGTTGCCTGGCAAGAGCCGCTCTCTGCAATGGCTGCACAATGGCGATGATGTGTGGAGCGTCTACCGTTTGTGCGCTTCCAGTCAATGTATGTAGCGCTCTGAGCATTTGCTCCGTGGGCAGCCGCTTGACCACTTCAGCACTGGGCTGCAACGCCGAGCGCACCGACTCGTCCAACGCTTCCAGATGACTCAGGCACTCATGATAGAAAACATGCTGCAGCGTCTGGTCCAGATCAATGGCACCGGTTTCATCCAGAGGGCTCGACAGCAACTCATCATCAACGTTCAAGGTCAGCCCTCCGGTTTCGGCAAGGCTTAAAGAGGCGTCCAGATCGCCAGAGCGGCTGCACAGCTGTTCAATCAAGGCATCAAAACCTCGAACATCATCAGATCCTGTGAGCAATTGATCAATCAGCTGAGGTATCACCGCATGCACTTCATCGAGCAGTGTCAGCTCATGAGCACCAATGGTTGCTGACGCATGCCGCCCGTCGTTGAACCAGTCTCTGGCGGAGCAGGCCAGCAGACTCAACGAGGACCCTGCACCGTCAGCGGCGGTTGCAAAAGCCTGAAGTGCATCGGCGACAGCTTTTAGCCCAACTGCCGAGCGCTCGCGACGATAGAGCACTAACGCACCACCCAGAGCATCCATGTGCGGTAGAAAAGCGCTGACTCGCCGCTCCCATTCCGCGTCTGGCAGATTCACCGGCATGTTGGCGGCCGTGCCCTCCAGGTGAGCCTTTGCTCTGATCAGACATTCTTCGGCATCCAGCAGCAATTGTCCGGCAGAAGCCTGTGGCTGCAATACGCACCCCAGGTAGTAGTCCACTGATACCAGCATGGTCGCTATTTCGTGGGCAATACCCGACGTGCCCCCGCTGCTGTTTTGCATGGTCAGGTCGGCGCCGCGCCCGGTCAACTGCAATCGGGTCAATACATCGCTCAAGCCTTGCAACAACGGGCTAACCTCTGGCAGTGGCAGAATCTGCAAAGACTGATCAACCTGATGTAAATGCTGCGTCAGGGCGTGGCAACGCCCTGTTGGCAAAGGCCCTGCCCGTAACAGGCTTTCAAGATCATGCGCCATGTTTTGCAGGCAGACGCGCGCTTCTCTCAGGCATGCATCCACAGCGGCATCCTTGAACACGGCATCAGCGTTTAGCGTTGACGCTGCTGCACCGGGGGTCCTGGTTACGCTATGCCGCGCTGCCTTGTCCAGCAACGCGTCGAGCTGCAACAGCGATTCGGCAAGTCTCAACCGTGTGTCGGGGTCTGGCGTTACATCACTTTTCAATCCTTTCAGATCCGCATTGATCTGCTCAAGGCAAGCCAATGCTTCTGGCGCTCCCATCAGAGTCAGGACGGGCTCAAGTTGCAGTAGCCGAACTTTCAGACGAACGACCTGGGGATGATCAGATCGCGTCGGCGCTTGATCCAGCCAGGCTCGAAGTGCCTGAGTTTCGGTCGCAATACTACTGCGGATTGCATGTGCCAGGTGATAGCCCACACCAATGGTGGGCGTTGACTGACCAGCACCCACCTGAGACGCCTGACGTACTCGGTCAAGCCGGAAACGATGACGCAGCTCGACAGCCGTTCGAACATTGGATTCAGACTGGGCAACGTAGTACAGAAAATTACGCAGAAGATCCCCTGGCAACAGATCTTCGGGTGAGGCCACGACGACGCAGCGATGTACATGTCTTTCCAGTTGTGCGTACAAGCTGCGCAGCGCGGGTCCATCATTAAGTTCCTTGACGGCGATGGCTTCAGCCACCAAAGCCGCAGCCTGAAACAACGGCACCAGAACATGCAGGTAATTTCGTGACCGGCAAAACTCCACAACCGGTTGCAGGTCACCTGCCACGGCACGCGCAGTTTGAACTTCACCACTGCGCCACCACTGCAAGAGAGTCTGTGCTAACGGTTCATGAATGGCCGTGGCGTATTCCACCCATTCACCCCGTTGTTGTTGCCAATATTCATCAGCAACAGAGGCTTGTAACGGCGAAGGCAACTCGATACCCGCTGCCAGCACCACCACGTCGGACAGCAGCGCCTCGTCACGACAAGCACGACTGTCGTTAACCAGGGGCAACAAGGGCAATGCACTATCCACGGAGTCATCGCGCTGCAGCAGAGCAACGTGTGCGCTCAACTGATCACAGGCGGACAGTAGTACGCGAGCCAGCTCCGCATCATCGGCCAGCGCTCCGTTT
The DNA here is from genome assembly GCA_938016235.1 of uncultured Granulosicoccus sp. Classification (GTDB taxonomy): domain Bacteria; phylum Pseudomonadota; class Gammaproteobacteria; order Granulosicoccales; family Granulosicoccaceae; genus Granulosicoccus. The sequence goes on from CALLPU010000113.1 coordinate 11,319, forward strand.
TCGTCGGCATCCAGCAAGGCAAGCAGTTCTTCAGCAACATACACGGCGCCGCCCTTCTCCAGAAGCACCAGGGTATTGCGAAATCGCAGAAGGTCGTCGCGTAGTTGGTCGCGATGTTTTGCGTCAGAGGACTCGAGATATCCTTGCACATGCAGGGCAAAAGCATCGCTCTGCACTTGCAGATGTGCCAGAGCTTCCTGACTGAAATCGGGTACCGCTACAGACCCTGACGCCGGGTCATCGGAACCCGTATCACTCATGGATAACGGCCCGGTCGGCCGCGCGTCTCGCAACGCTGGGAACACCACCGGCAGTAGAAGCCTTCATGGGCCGTGAAGGCAACCGGAAATCGGCAAGGCTCTGCTTCAACTCGCTCGCCAGGTCCTTCAGATCATCCAGCGAATCGGCATTGTTGGTGACACCCTCTGCGGTCTGCTGAGTAATCTGGTTGATCAGATCCATGTTCTCGGACAGCTGGCGAACAATGCCGGACTGCTGCACGGTTCGCTCGGCCATGACGCCCACTCGTTCCCGCAACTCATGCGAATGTTCCCGTATGGCGTCGAGCGCATCGCTGGCCTGTCGCGTCTGCTCCACACCGGCGGCCAGTTCAGCGGTGGTATGCTCCATCGACTGCACCGTCTCAGCGGCATCTTCAGAAATCGTGCGAGTCAATGATCCGATATCCCGGGTTGCCTGTCCCAGCATATCAGCCAGCTGCGCCACTTCGTCAGACAACCGACCAAGATCAGCGGCGGCATCATTCACCGAACTGGAGCGTGACCCGGCAGAGGCTCGTATCGTCGTGTTCAACGCGAGCAGATCGGTCTGTTTGGCCACTTCCTGAATGTTCACCACTCGCTCGTCTATGGCCGCGACGTTCTCTGCAAGCCTGTGCATCAAGCGGGTGGTATTGTCAGCTTCATCGCGTATGGCAGACAAGCGGTTCAAGCTGGCTAACAGCGCACCGGCACCAGCCTCTGCCTTGTCTACAGCGGCCTGCGTGGCCAGCGAAGACTCTGCCGCGTCGACAGACAAGTCAGCCATGGTTCCGCTCATCGACAACAGGTAATTGGAGGAGCGATGTATTTGTCGGGATTGCTCCGAACAGGCGGTTGCCACACTCGTTGCTGATTGACGCGATCGTTCGACCGATGTCTTTACCTGATCTGCCGAGTTTGCCATCGTACCGACCAGCCAGCGTAATTCGCCTACGGCATAGTTAAAGGCATCAGCCAGTGAACCGGTCATGGCATCGGTTACCGTTGCATGGACTCGCAGATCGCCACTGGCCAGCGGTGCCATCTCGTCCATCAGCTTCATGACGGCCGCTTGCTCACGCTGCTCATCACCGGCCAGCGAAATCACTTTCGACCGATTGGCTCGACGCGAGGCCATGACCAGCCAGAACAGTAGTAGCAGACTGACAACAGCCAGCCCCAGACTCCAGCGAGCCGCATTCTTCACGACCGGCGCAGGCGTTCTGACCCGGGCAATCAATCGATCGGTGGCAACCAGTTCGCTGCCTTCTACCGAGCCCTCCTGCACGGCTTGCCACGCCGTACTCAATTCAGAGACACGTTCGTCTGCAATGGATGCCGTCCTCGCCAATGCAATCAACGATACCAGTAGCGCAAGCAACGCCAGCATGAGCAGGGTGAATGGCACACCCAGTCGTTTTTCATAAGTGCTAAATGTCATGCCACGCGTTACTCGGTTTAGATTTTACTCAGCAATAGACAGAAACGCAGGTGATTGCACCATGGCGGCAATATCCAGCAGACGGTGCACACGCGCCTCTTGCACTATAGCGCGCTCGGAAAGTGTCAATTTACCGACCTCGGCACGTTGCGCTTCTTTTTCGCCGAAAGGCACGTCGCTAACGTCAGTATTGCTTAGCCCATGCACGGTATCAACCTGCAATCCGGCTATCCCGGCGGCAGGATCGAGTTCCAGCGTGCGGCCCGTTGATGATCGACGACCGGCAAAAGCACCCACATCGGTTACTGGCAGTAATTTCCCATGGGCCACTGCCAGACCCCGGAACCACGAGCAGGTACCTGCCACCGGCTGTACCACGAGTTCTTCATGAATGGTTTTGACAAGATCCGCCGGAGCCGCAAGATCCAGCCCACCGGCATCGAACAACAGATACTGTGTCATGCAATTCAGGCCTTTTTGAGTTGGGTATGCTGTTGCACGGCTTGCCTGAGGCTCTCTGCTGTAAAGGGCTTGGACAAATGGGCATCGCTGCCCACGACGCGGGCTCTTGCGCGGTCAAACAAGCCGTCTTTGCTGGACAACATCACGACCGGAATATCACGATAGTCCGCATTGTTTTTTATCAGTGCGCAGGTCTGGTAGCCGTCCAGGCGAGGCATCATGATGTCGGCAAAAACCAATGAAGGCCGATGCTCCACCACTTTCGACAAAGCCTCGAATCCGTCGACAGCAGTGACCACAGAATACCCGGCCTCACTGAGAAAACTGGTAGCCGAGCGTCGTATCGTTTTACTGTCGTCGATCAGTAACACGGTAATACACGATAGCTCGTCTGCCGTGGGAACAGCATCGGACAAGTCTTCTGAACCTTTCATCTGGGGGCTCTCGATGGGAGAAGCGGCTGATCCGTGCAAAGAGTATCCGATTCATGACCTAACAGTCACGCGATCAACGTGAATAACCCGCATAAGTGATGGGTCATGCGATACTTGCAGCCTCGCATATTACGCCGCCAACAGCCATGAGTATTACTCTCGGTATCGTGATGGACCCTATTGAGTCGATCACGCCCTACAAAGATACAACCCTCGCCATGATGCTGGCGGCAAGTGCGCGTGGCTGGAATGTTCACAGCATTGATCAGAAAGATATTTACCTGGATCAGGGGCGCGCCTTCTCGCGTCGCAGGAAAGTCCAGGTTTATGACAACAACGATCACTGGTTTGATGCTGAAGAAGCTGTCGACGCACCGCTCAGTGAGCACGATATTATTCTCATGCGAAAGGATCCACCGTTCGACATGGACTACATTTACACCACCTACATGCTGGAAAGAGCGGCTACTGAGGGTGTATACGTCAGCAACAGACCCAACTCGCTTCGCGATGTCAACGAAAAACTCTATACAGCGTGGTTCAGTGAATTCTGCCCCCCAACGCTTGTCACGACGAGCTCTGATCGCTTGAAGGCATTCATAGAGCATCATCAGGATGCCATCATCAAACCATTGGATGGCATGGGCGGAGCCGGCATTTTT
>CALLPU010000114.1 GCA_938016235.1 uncultured Granulosicoccus sp.
CCTGCTCGACGGTCAGCACGCTGTTGAGCAGAAAAACACCTTGCTCGGCCCAGGGCGTCAGGCAGCCATTCCGTAGCGTTGCCAGACGGGGTTCACCGCCGCCAAGATCGCTGTCGATCTCCTTGAAGATATTCAGCAATGAAGGAGGAACGGGCATGCCTTCAGGCACGGAGAAGCTCAACCCATGCGCCTGCCCCGGGCCGTGGTAAGGATCCTGGCCAAGAATCACCACCTTGACGGTGTCGAACGAGGTTAACGCAAACGCATGGAACCAGTGACTGGAGTGCGGATACACTACTGCCGAGCGGGCTTTTCGCTGCGCCAGGTACTGACGCAGTTCGCTCATGTAATCGGCTGCGAATTCACTCTCCAGCCGCTTCTGCCAACTGGGATCGAGCGTCGGAGTTTGCCGCTTTTGTACCAAGGTTGCTATCCGTTTAGTCAGCCCGAATCGTCGGGTACCAGCCAAGTCTAACTGCATTAGTCACGGCTTTGATTGAGCCGTGGTGCAAAGCCGACTATCATTTCAACTTCACTCACTGCCGGACAACCAACATCAGGCGCAAGCACCTCATCTCTACCGGATTGCTGAGCGCCGCATTTGTCTCCTCCGGGGCCTGGGGTGCCCAGTGCCCGGCGCCGCGTTTTGTCTATGAACCGGGCACGTTTGCCAGCACGCCGGGCGCACCGGTTATCGCTGAAGCGGATAGCGTGGTGTCCGACGATGGCGAGGTTTCCCTGACTGGCAACACCACCATTCAATACCAGGGGCGCGAGCTGGCCGCGGAAAACGCTCGCTATAACCCGGTAACCGGTGAAATCTCCGTCAGCGGTGCAATGAGCTTCATGGGTGAAGGCATTCAGCTGAAAAGTAGCGATGCATTCATCGATCTCGATGATGATCTGTTTCGCACCGGCGACAGTGAATATGAACTGGACCTGAATGGCAAACGAGCGGCTGGCACGGCAACGTCGATGGCCAAACTCGGCAATGGTCACTTCGTCATGCAAGGGGCCACCTACTCCACTTGCCCACCGGGAGACGCCAGCTGGTTCGTGAAGGCGGACAGCATCGATCTTGACCCGGAAGAAGGTATCGGTACCGCGCGTGATCTGCGACTGATTTTCAAAGGCGTACCGTTACTCGCCTTACCGGCATTCAGCTTTCCTATCAGCGAGAAACGCAACACCGGTTTCCTGGCGCCCGTACTGGCACGCGGCGAACGCACGGGGCTGGAAGTGCACATACCCTGGTACTGGAATATTCGGCCCGAAGCCGACGCAACCTTCACACCGCGATTCATGTCCAAGAGAGGGACGCAGTTACAGTCCGAATTGCGCTATCTGAACCGGCAAGGCTTATGGACTCTGGATCATGAATACCTGAAGGATCGAGGCTACGACGATCGCTCCCGATACTTCACACAGTTGCGTCACAACGGCAGCTTCAATGCCGACCTGACATCCACCATTGTGGCTCGTCGCGTCTCAGACAAGGACTATCTGGAGGATCTCGGCGATAGCTTGCAGGTGGCCAGTATCACGCATCTGGAACAACGTGCCGACCTGAACTACGAACGAGGCCGTGTACGCGCTCTAGCGAGGTTGCAAAGCTTTCAGACGGTCGATGAAGATATCGTTGCCGACGACCGGCCGCACCGGCGCTTGCCCCAGTTCAAAGTGTCCGCCGATTCTGAAAAGCTACCTTACGGATTCCGCACCGACCTTGCCGGTGAATTCGTCTACTTCGACAAGGACGATGCGGTGACGGGTGCGCGAGTGGATGTTCAACCTCGCCTGTCCTGGCCGGTGGTTCGCGATGCCTGGTTCTTCAAACCGAGCATTGCGCATCGATTCACCTATTACAACCTGAACAACACGGAAGACGACATCGATCGCTCCAGCAGCCGAAATCTGAACACGCTGGCCGTGGATAGTGGCCTGTTCTTCGACCGCATTCTGGACACGGAAGGCTCGGTGCAGACTCTGGAACCGCGCATCTTCTATTTGCGTGTGCCGCATCAGGACCAATCAGACATACCCGTATTCGATTCCAGTGCGTTCGATTTCAATATCAGTCAGCTGTTTCGCGATAACCGCTTCAGTGGCGCAGACCGCATCGCCGATGCGAACCAGCTGTCGCTGGCATTAACCACCCGGGTCATCAACGGCCCCGACGGGCGCGAACGGTTCCGAGCCAGTATCGGGCAGATCTTTCATTTTGATGATCGACGTGTGGGCTTGCCCGGTAACGACACCATTGATACCCGCAGCACCTCGGATTTCGTGGGTGAGGTATCAACCACATTAACCGATGGCTGGTCCGGCAAAGGCAGTATCCAATGGAATCCGGACGAAGAACGTACCGTAAGAAGTGCGCTATCACTCGCCTACCGTCCGGGCCCGAACAAGATTGCCAACGTCACTCACCGCGTTGTGAACGATGAATCACGCGAAGAGAAGACAGAACAGATCGATTTGTCTGCCGTCTGGACGCTGGGCAGCAGCTGGCGCGTTGCCGGACGCTGGAACTACTCGCTGGATGCGGATCGAAGCATTGAGTCACTGTTGGGTCTGGAGTACGACAGCTGTTGCTGGGCGGTTCGATTCGCTGCGCGACGCTATATAGCCGATAATGGCGATGATCACGATACCAGCCTGTATTTTCAGCTGGTACTCAAAGGCCTGGCGCCCTTAGGGCAGAATTACGGGGCTTTACTGGAAAACGCGATACTGGGATATCGGGACAACGTTCAATGACGCATTACAAGCATTTCTACCAGGTGCCAGGACGACTGGTGCTGTTGGCTACTCTGTTAACGGGCCTGGTCTGCGCCACCGCCGTACAGGCACAGGATGTCGTGCTGGACCGTATCAGAGCCGTGGTGAATGACGGCGTGGTACTGGATAGCGATATTCGTACGGCCACCGAATTTTTCAAGCAACAGGCGCAGAGCACCCGTCAGTCGGTGCCACCAGACGACGTGCTGGCAGAACGCGTACTGGAGCAGCTGATTGATCGTGAAATACGGCGTCAACACGCTCGGGAAATCGGTGTCAGCATCGATGCTGGCAGCGTCAACCGGGCTATCGAGAGTATCGCTCGCAACAACAACATGGACACGCTGCAGTTTCGTAATACGCTGCAGCAACAGGGCTACAACTACGATCTGTTTCGCGAGAACATAGAACAGGAGCTATTGCTGCAACGGCTCATTGAACGTGAAGTGCAATCCAGGATTCGGGTATCCGGCCAGGAAATTGATGACTACATAGACGCGGTGAAAAACGACGTCGAAGATCAGCAACGTTATCGCGTACAGCACATTCTGATCGCCGTTCCACCTGCTGCCACGCCTGAGCAACTGGAGGCAGCCAATCAGCGGGCCACCGATGTACTCGCCGACCTGAACTCAGGCAGTGTATTCAGCGACGTTGCCACCGCTGTGAGTGATGGGGCTCGCGCGTTGCAAGGCGGTGATCTGGGTTGGCGCACCTTGCAGGAAATGCCCGCCTTTTTGTCCAACGCGCTGCGCACCATAGATACCGGGGACATCGCAGGACCGCTACGTTCCAACAACGGCTTGCACATCATCCGCCTCGCCGATCGGCAAAGCGACGATCAGACGCAATTGTCGGAAACGCTGGCCAGACACATCTTTCTCGCCGGTGACGGCTCGGACATCGAACAGAAACTGATCGCTGCTCGCCAGCAGCTGCAGGCCGGTGCATCCTTCAAGGAACTTGCTGCGCAGATCAGTGAGGATCCCAACAGCGCTAACAACAGCGGTGAGTTACCGTGGTTCAGCGAGGGGCAGATGCCACCCACGATGCAAGAGATGGCAAACTCACTGGCGGTTGATCAGATCAGTCAGCCCTTCAGAACCCAGTTCGGCTGGCACCTGATGCAGGTGCTTGACCGGCGCACCCGTCAAGTGGATGAAGAAGCATTGCGTGAGCAGGCCAACGTTGCCTTGCGTCAAAGCAAAGTTGAACAGGAAACTGAACG
>CALLPU010000115.1 GCA_938016235.1 uncultured Granulosicoccus sp.
AAGGTGGCAGATAATGCCTTGATATCCTCATAGCGTCTGCCCATGGCCATGGCTGCACCGAGTAATCCACCCATACTGGATCCTCCGATGTAGTCAATACGGACATCCTGCTCTTCTATCAGCCGTTGCACACCCAGATGGACATAGCCGCGAGCGCCGCCACCACTGAACACGATGCCACGAGCCTGATTGCGTAGCCGCCGCGCCAGCCGCCCGAAGTGGTTTATATCGTTCAGACGAACGTGATAAAAGGCATCCAGAGAGCGGATATCGAGCCAGCGTGCCGTGTTTTTCGGATAGCGGGTATCGCTTGGATGCAGCAGAACCAGATCAATGCGCGGTCTGACGCGGGTCTGTTTGAACGTCTCATTCAACTGCTGCTCCATCTGGCGCACACTGGCGTCACCGTCCGGGCTGGCATTGGCAACCAGCAGAATGCGATCAGCTCGGTTGACGCAACGTTGCGTCCACGCACTCCAATCCCGGTCGGCCACGTACAACAGTGAGTCGAATCGATTTTCCTTGTCATCAAGCCACTCGGAAATGGCTGAATTGAATACATCGTCAAAACGAGTATCCGATGCTCCGGTGCGGCCATAGAGCGTGTCAAAACTACGTGAGTCCAGAGACAGGGTTGTGCCCAGTTCGCGCATGCTGCTTTTCAGCATGTGTACGAATCGGCGCAGGGGGATTCTTGAGTCTAGTGGCAGTATCACGAAGCTTCTGTCAGCCGCGGTTTCTGCCTCTTGCCTGACGTTGTCGATATGACGTCGTACCACAAGCCTGGATAAACGCATCAGTAAATCGGCCTTGGGGGCGATGATGGTGTCGAAGTGGTGTCTGCTGAGCAGTGCGATGGTGGATTCACGCGCAGTGGTTACGGTGGCGCTTCGATTGGTATCAGCCAGTAACGCCAGTTCTCCCACGGTTTCCGGTGCTTGCACTTCGGCCATCTTGCGCAGGGTGCCATCGGGGCTTGTGGATTCCACTATGAGCTTGCCGGATACAACCACATACAGGCCATCGGGTGGATCGCCCTCTTCAAATAGCACTTGCCCACTGCGGTAGTGTCGAATGACGGTATTGTCGAGAAGACTGTTCATGGTGGCGTGGCTGATATCACCAAACAATTCCAGATAAGAACTGGCGAGCGTTACGCGTCGAGATAATTCAGCGGCCACATCATAGACATGCGCAAGAATTCCGGAATCGATATCGGCGAGCTGATCGAAGGCGAAACGCGGAAACAGTGCGATTCGGGATTTTCTGATGGCCAGTGCACTGACGAGATGTTCGCCGCCATTCAACACCGCAAAGTCACCAGCCGTATCGCCTTTCTTGCGTGATTGCAGATAAAACGTTTCGCCGGATGCGTTGCATGGCATGTAAAGGCCCAGCTCACCGTCTACTACCAGGTACAGGTTCTGGCTCTCTCGCCCGGCTGCAAACAGCGTTTCCCCTTCGTTGATATCGATAAACGAAATCAGTGGGGTGAGTTTGTCCCAGAGCTCTGCGCTGATACTCTGGACGAGGGGCAGTTTCTTAAGCTGCTTGATGGCACGGCTGTCACTCAACAGAGCACCTGCTGAGTCGAGAATTCTTCTGCGCGTACTATCTGGCTACGGTTGCCGCTTCGTGCTCGTACATCGGTTACGCCGTATTCCATCGCCAGGCGGAATCCGAATTTCTCCAGAAATCTGTCGTATTGATCGACCCCGTAACTGCCAACCGCCGATAGTCTGCCTTGCTCATCGGCCGACAGGGCAATAGCCGCGAGCGGCGCGGGTGCAGGTCCTGATAGAACCTGACCGGCGTTCGCAGGATCGTAAACGCTACGCTCAGAGCAACAGCTGATAACGCCCTGGTGAGTCTGTTTTTTGCCATGGGTATCGTAGAAAGATACCGGCTCCGCACGATAGGAAATGTGGCTGATCGGCTTTGCAGGGTGAGACATCTTGTGGCTGCAGATCGCTGAAAATGCGACTACGGACTGATCCGTGTCCATGCCGCCGGGCCAGGAGCCGTTGCCGGGCGCAGAGGTGGCCAGGCGCACGAGAAAACAGGGTGTTGTGCGGTAGGGGTAGCCAAATATATAGGCTTGGCCGGTTTTCAGGGAATCCAGAGTGACATCGGTGTCATCGGTGAAGGCAAGCTGTGTTGCCGGGTAGGGGGTGTGTGCGTCACGAGCATTAGCGTGAGCCGTTGCAGCGCCTGCCAGCAGTCCTGTGCAGAGCGTGGTAAAACGTCGTCGATCCATAGTGAGCCTCATGCAAGAACGCAACCTTTCCGGAACAGCGCAGCCGGACGTCGCACGCGTCCACGCTCACCCCCCAGGCTGATCACATCAGTATAGTCACGGCCAGCAGGCCAATCCACCCTTCAAGACTACGGCAAGTCTGGGCAAGGCTGGTACGCCGATGCGCTAACGCGGAGCGAAGCTGATGGCGCCGAACCAGGCAGTCGCCTCCTTGCCGGAATTGTCGCCGTCGACCATGACTGCATAGCCTTTGATCTCGTCTATATCCATACCGAATTGCATCTTGAAATCGGCCTCGACATCCCGGGTCTGGCTCACCCAGTCGCCCACCATGGCGTTACCGGATTGGATGGCAATCATTCTGGCTTTGTCGGTGAACGGATTTTCCCAGGAATCTCCAACTGGCACGTTTGAAGCCCATACGTAGTTCAGTGCCAGTGTTTCCCACGGTAGAAATCCAACCTGTGCCACCACGTACAATCGTGCAGGAAAGTCATCGCCATCGCGGCTCAGTTCGTCGATGTTGGTGTAGGTGCGGTCCACTTTCCAGGACCACGAAATAATCGGGTTATCGGTCAGCTTGACGGTCTTTTCGCGATACAGGATGGACGCCTGCCCCTGCGTATGGCCTTTGAGAACCGAGGTGCCCGCGTCGTCTACCAGCTCGTAATGCGTGTTGCCGTCAAAGCTGCGCTCCGACCAGTCCGCAAGACTCGGTGCCGCAAAATCACCGGAAGGTCTGCTTGCTGGCGAGCTCATGGCGGAAACGGACTCGATCAGCGTCAGGCCGGCGAGCAACAATAGTGCGGAGGCGGCCCAAACGGCATGCACACGAAATAGCAATGTCAGCTGAATGGCGGCGGCAGGATTGTTTTTCATGCACAGTGGGAACGGCTGATGCCGATAAAAGTTCAGCGGGTAATGTGAAATTCCCGGCAGTTCACAACTGCCCGTGGTGCTTTGACAGGTTACGGGTGTCTGGAGGCTCTCAGGATGGCTTCCTGCTTTCCTGCAGGCGTTTAGCATGAGCCTGGTAATCCGCTCTGAGCTCTGTGGGAATGTCGGTCCAGTCACAATCGCGGATGGCACCCTCTAACGCATACAAGTACGCTGCATTGAAGTCTCCATAGCTATCGCCGGTTTCGTACATGACGTCAAATGCCCTCTTGGCCCCCATCTGACGCAATTTTTCCGGCGAATCAATACCTGCTTCCAACATTCGTTCAGCCATTTTCGGGCCGATATTTTTCAGTGTCAGCAATACGTTCTTTGGCGAACTCAAGGTTATTCCTCAGTAAAACCGTTACGAACCAGTTTGCGTATCGCGTATTATTGCAGCATCCCTTCCAGCAAATCCACCGCCGCGTCTGGTGGGTTCTAACGGTGTAACCGATTTGTCTATGACCAGCCTGTCCAATCAACGACGATTCTGGTGGTGTGCCGGCGGCACGAT
>CALLPU010000116.1 GCA_938016235.1 uncultured Granulosicoccus sp.
AGAGGGCAAAACGATCGGCGTATCCTGGTCCAATTTCCAGGAAGAGCGCTGGAAGACAGACGAAGCTGCCATGAAAGCGGCGATTGAAGCGGCAGGAGATACCTACATTTCTGCTGATGCACAGTCATCGGCTGCCAAGCAGCTGACTGATGTGGAAGCGTTGATTGCACAGGGTGCCGACGCGCTGATCCTGCTGGCACAGGATTCCGGTGCTATCGGGCCTGCCGTTGAGCAAGCGTCTGCCGAAGGTATCCCTGTTGTGGGTTACGATCGCCTGATCGAAAACGCGGATGCTTTCTACATCACGTTTGACAACGTTGAAGTGGGTCGTATGCAGGCTCGCGCTGTTCTCGAAGCCATGCCAGAAGGCAACTACGCGTTCATCAAAGGCTCTTCCGCTGATCCCAATGCAGACTTTCTGTTCGGTGGACAGATGGAAGTGCTGCAAGAGGCCATGGACGCCGGCAAGATCAAGAACGTGGGTGAAGCCTACACCGACGGTTGGAAGCCTGAAAATGCTCAGCGCAACATGGAGCAGATCCTGACAGCCAACGACAACAACGTCGATGCGGTGGTTGCATCCAACGATGGAACAGCGGGTGGTGTTGTGGCGGCACTGGCTGCTCAAGGACTGGATGGTTCTGTGCCTGTTTCCGGTCAGGACGGTGATCACGCAGCACTGAATCGTGTGGCGCGTGGCACACAAACGGTATCGGTCTGGAAAGACGCTCGTGACCTGGGTAAAGCGGCTGCGGAAATTGCCACGATGCTGGCCGATGGCAAAGCCATGGCTGACGTTCCTGGTGCAGTGAAATGGTCTGGTGGCCCTAACGGTGTTGAGTTGGATGCAATATTCCTGGCACCTGTGCCGGTCACTGCTGCCAACCTCGGCGATGTAATCGACGCTGGCTGGATTGAGAAAGACAAGGTCTGTGAAGGTGCTGCAGACACAGTTGCTGCTTGTCAGTAGGTGTTGATCCATCACGGTTGATCGGTGATTGTCTATTGTTGATCAACCGTGGTTTATCACCGCTGATTCATCACACACTGTGAGTTGTTGACAGTAATGTGAGTACCTGGCTGGTGGCCGCAGCATGGCGGCTACCAGCGTACGTCGATGGCAGGCAAGGCGTCAGTACGCTGCTTGATCCCTGCTCATCACGGTTCGATCCGCCACCTGAAAAGGTGAGCCAAACATCTTGCAATACCGGATTCAATTGCGCGTTTCCCATCAATGATGCGAAATCGGGTAGTGCCTGCTCGTAGAGCAGCCACGCAAGGTGTCGGGTGTTGAAAAAAACCAGACCTACACGACAACGGGGTAGCCCTGATGACTGACGCAAGCACCACCTCCAGCGCACCTCAGGGTGCAAGGCAAAGCGAAGAATCTGCCGTTACGCGTTTTCTACGTGCAACCGAAGTGGATACGCGTATGCTCGGCATGCTGGGCGCACTGCTGTTAATCTGGATCACGTTTCATCTCTTTTCCGATGGGCGTTTTCTGACACCGCGAAATCTGTGGAACCTGTCTGTACAGACGTCCTCCGTCGCCATCATGTCAACCGGTATGGTGCTGATTATCGTCACACGGCACATCGATCTGTCCGTGGGGTCGATACTGGGGTTTGTGGCGATGGTCATGGGCGTGACACAAACATCCCTGTTGCCCAGCGTATTGGGGCTTGGTAGCCCGGTAACCTGGGTCATCACATTGTCAGTTGGCGTCGTTATCGGTGCGCTTATCGGCGCTCTGCACGGTTACGTTATTGCCTACCTCGCGGTTCCGGCTTTCATCGTCACACTCGGTGGCTTGCTTGTCTGGCGGGGCGCCGCCTGGTGGGTGACATCCGGTCAAACGGTGGCCCCGATGGATGCTACGTTTCGCTTGATGGGCGGCGGACCGAATGGATCAATAGGTGCCACAGCCAGCCTGGTAGTGGGCATCATTGCCTGCATCGGCATCGTGTCGATGATTCTGGTGGGGCGTCGCAATCGCAAACGATTCAATTTTCCACTCAGGCCCATGTGGGCTGAGCTCACTCTGATCGTGGTGGGTTGTGGCGCAGTTCTGGGTGCAGTGGCGGTGGCAAACAGCTACCCGTGGCCCAAGGGCATCGTCAAGCGCTACGCACAAGCCAACAATCTTGAGATTCCCGACGGTGGTCTTTTCATCGCACACGGTATCGCGATTCCAGTGCTGATTGCCATCTGCGTGGGTATCGTCATGACATTCATTGCCACAAGAACACGATTCGGCCGGTACGTCTTTGCGATGGGCGGGAACCCGGAAGCCGCAGAATTAGCCGGTATCAATACCCGCTGGGTCACCATGAAAATATTCATTCTCATGGGTGTCTTGTGCGCCATTGCCGGGGCGATTTCCACCGCCAGACTCAACGCATCAACCAATGCGCAAGGAACGTTGGACGAACTATTGGTTATTGCGGCGGCGGTGATCGGGGGTACCTCGCTCGGGGGTGGGATAGGCACCATCGTGGGTGCCATGATCGGCGCGGTGGTCATGCAGTCGTTGCAAAGCGGCATGGTTTTGCTGGGCGTAGATGCACCGTTCCAGAATGTGGTGGTGGGAATCGTGCTGGTGCTCGCCGTGTGGCTCGACGGTCTTTATCGTCGCCGCTCAGTCTGATCAACGGAGGAATCAAGCATGCAAGATCCAAAACAACCCGCGACCGATTCGTCATCATCCGTCGGAACTGGCAGCGCTGCCGGCGATAAGGTGGTGGAGATGCAGGACTGCTCCATCTCGTTTGGTGGCATACACGCGGTTGATCACGCCTCACTGGACCTTTGCAAAGGCGAAGTCGTGGCGCTGCTGGGACACAACGGTGCTGGTAAATCCACCTTCATCAAGTTGCTTTCCGGTGCTTACAAGCGTGACACCGGCACCATACGCATCCGCGGTGAAGAGGCCGTCATCAACAATCCGCGTGATGCCAAGGCGTATGGCATAGAAACCATCTACCAGACATTGGCGTTGGCTGATAACGTGGATACCGCCGCTAATCTGTATCTGGGCCGAGAGCTCATGACCGCATGGGGCACGCTGGACGATGTGGCCATGGAAGCTCAGGCGCGTGAAGTCATGGGCCGATTGAATCCGCGTTTTCAGCGATTCAAGGAGCCGGTCAAGGCACTCTCCGGCGGGCAACGGCAATCGGTTGCCATTGCTCGCGCTATTCTCTTCAATGCGCAGATACTGATCATGGATGAGCCCACGGCCGCACTGGGTCCGCAGGAAACGGCGCAAGTCGGGGAGTTGATCAAACAGCTGAAATCAGACGGCATCAGTATCTTCCTGATCAGCCATGACATCGAAGATGTCTTCGACCTGGCGGATCGCGTTGCGGTCATGAAAAACGGACAAATGGTGGGCACCGCGCCGGTAAGCGGCGTCACCAAAGATGAAGTGCTCGGGATGATCATTCTGGGCAAGTGCCCGCCGGGCGCAACGCCGGGTCCGGGGGCTGTCGACGTCGGTTAGTTCGGTCTATCACGACGTTTTGCAGCACGACATACACTCTAATCAACGAATCAGGACAGACAGCATGAGCACGGGATTTTTTGGTGATATCGAGCGGATAGCCTATGGCGGGCCGGACAGCACCAATCCACTGGAGTTTCGCCACTACCAGCCTGATGAGATGGTCATGGGCAAACGTCTGGAAGATCACCTGCGGTTCGCGGTGTGTTACTGGCACAATTTTGTCTGGCCCGGTGGCGATCCGTTTGGCGGCCAGACGTTCGAGCGCCCCTGGTTCGGCAATTCTCTGGATGATGCAAAGCTCAAGGCCGATGTGGCCTTTGAGATGTTCACCGCTTTGGGTGTGCCGTACTACTGCTTTCACGACTACGACATGCGTCCGGAAGGTCAGTCATTTGCGGAGAACACCAGCAACCTGGAAGCCATGGTGGATTATCTGGGCGAGAAGATGAGCAGCACCGGCGTCAAGCTGTTGTGGGGTACAGCAAACCTGTTTTCACACCGACGTTTCATGTCCGGTGCGTCAACCAATCCGGATCCGGATGTGTTCGCCTTTTCAGCAGCTACCGTGAAAACCTGTATTGACGCTACTCACAAACTCGGCGGCGAGAACTATGTGTTGTGGGGCGGTCGAGAAGGCTACGAGACCCTACTTAACACGGATATGGCCAGAGAGCTTGATCAGCTCGGCAGATTCCTGAACCTGGTCGTCGAGTACAAGCACAAGATCGGTTTCAAGGGCGCTATCCTGATTGAGCCCAAGCCGCAGGAACCTACCAAGCACCAGTACGACTTTGATGTGGCAACCGTCTACGGTTTTCTCAAGCGATACGGCCTGGAGAATGAAGTGCAGGTGAATATTGAGCAGGGCCATGCGATCCTGGCTGGCCACTCTTTTGAGCATGAGCTGGCACTGGCCAATGCACTGGGAATCTTTGGCTCTATCGACATGAACCGTAACGACTATCAATCCGGGTGGGATACGGATCAGTTCCCGAATAACGTGCCAGAGATGGCTCTGGCCTACTATCATGTGCTGCAGGGCGGTGGATTTACGACCGGTGGCACCAATTTCGATGCCAAGCTGCGTCGACAATCCATTGACCCTGAAGACTTGCTGATTGCGCACATTGGCGGTATGGATTGTTGTGCCAGAGGGTTGAAAGCCGCGGCGCAAATGGTCGAAGATGGCGCACTGGCCGTACCTCTCAAGGAACGATATGCTGGATGGGAAGACAAACAGGCAAAGCAGATGCTGGACGGCTCGCTGGGATTGGACGACATCGCGGCGCACGTCTTGCAGAACGACATAAACCCGGCCCCACGGTCAGGAAGGCAGGAGAAGCTTGAAAACATTGTCAATCGATACGTCTGATACACAACACCTGCGAGTGCGCGCTACTCTGGCGCGCGCCGCGGGGCCTTTACTCGGTGCGATAGGTCTGTCGGGGTTACTGTTTTCCAGTACCGTTTATGCAGAGCTTGCCATTTGCACCACACCGCAACGCCCGGATTGCCCGGCGGCGCTCGCGGCTCCCGCCGAGCAGGAATTTACCTTCTCGCGTCTGATCTTCAACGACAACCAGGCAGCCATTGATAATCTGGGGGATCGCATCGGATACCCTCACTGGCAGGCAGACTGCTCCGAGTCTGAGCCGCACTTTATTGCAGCGCTGAAGCGCTTGACGCGGCTCGACACAAACTCCGACAGCCAGTCAATTTCGCTGCTCGATGATCGTATCTATGACTATCCGCTGCTGTACGTGGTTGAGGCGGGATTTGCCTCTTTCAGCCAACCCGAAGCCGACACGCTGCGCGAATATCTGCTGCGCGGTGGCTTCCTGCTGGTGGATGATTTTCACGGATCCTACCAGTGGGAGGAGTTTGAACGCTGGATGGGGCAGGTATTCCCTGACCGCGCTGTGGTGGACATTCCACCGAGCCACGAGATTTTCAATGTCCACTTTGCCATTGATGAATTCATCCAGATACCCGGGCTGCGAGCGCTTTGCCTGAACCCCGGAGAAACCTGGGAACTGCCTATCATGAAGTCATCGGCGGTGAACGAGAGCAATGCCTCGCGTCAGGAACCTCGGTGGCGCGGTGTACTTGATGACGACGGGCGTGTCATGGCCATCATCAATTGGAACATGGATCTGGGTGATGCCTGGGAACACGCCGACATGGAAGAGTACAGCGCGCTCTACACCGCCACGGCCTATCGGTTGGGCGTCAATTACGTCATCTACGGGATGACGCACTAGCCAGACCTGGTTTCTGAGTTCGGGAAGCGGCAGGCATTACGCGCGCCGCTATACCGGAGTTCATTGATCTGCAGCGACAGCGTTCGATTTAGTCGAAACGCTCGGTGCCGCGGGACCGTCTTCAGGGTACGTTGATGATGCTCAGACCCACCATGTGTTGCATGACACGAAGCACCTGAGTGCTGTAACCGAATTCATTGTCATACCACACGTACAACACGCAGCGATTGCCTTCCACGATGGTGGCAACCGAGTCGAAGATGGCAGGCTCTGGAGTGCCGACGAAATCGGTGGAAACCACCTCGGTGCTGTAGGAGTAGTTGATCTGTTGGTGCAGATTTGAATTGAACGCCATCTCACGAACAAATTCGTTCAGTTCATCACGTGTGGTTGCTGTGTTCAGATTCAGGTTGCACACCGCCATGGAGACATTGGGCGTGGGGACTCGAATGGCATTACCGGTCAGTTTTCCGGCCAGCTCCGGCAATGCTTTGGCGACGGCCTTGGCCGCACCGGTTGAGGTCAACACCATGTTCAGTGGCGCACTGCGGCCGCGACGTTCCGCTGAGTGATAGTTGTCTATCAGGTTCTGATCATTGGTGTAGGAATGTACGGTTTCCACATGCCCGTTAGTGACACCGAACTGATCGTTGATCACTTTCAACACGGGCGTTATCGCGTTCGTCGTACAACTGGCGGCACATAGAATCTTGTCGTCCATGTCTATCATGTCGTGGTTGACACCGTAGACGATATTCTTGATCTTACCGCCGGCAGGTGCGGTCAGCAGAACCTTGGCTGCACCGTTGGGCACCAGGTGACGTCCGAGACTGGCTTCGTCTTTGAATACGCCGGTGTTATCCACGATGAGTGCGTTGTGAATATCGTATTGTGTGTAATCGATGTCTTCGGGCTGGTTGGCATAGATCACCTTGATGAAGTTGCCATTGGCGATGATGGCACTTTGTGTTTCATCCACGGTGATGTGGCCATTGAAAGGCCCGTGTATGGAATCGCGCCGCAGCAGGCTGGCGCGCTTGCGCAAATCACCCTCACGGCCCCCGCGAACCACAATGGCACGCAGTCTTAATGGATTGTTGGATGTGGTTCTTTCGATCAGCAGGCGCGCAAGGATTCTTCCAATTCGGCCGAAGCCATACAGCACGACGTCTCTGGGTTCGTTCAGTACCGACGGTGAATCCGGCACAGCGGACAGCGTCTGTTCCACATAGGCCGTGAGGCTGGCGGAGTTCTCCAGCGCGCCTTGTTGGCGAGCCTGAAAGGCCAGTTTGCCGATATCGATGCGTGAACTACCCGGGTTGATCGCTTTGATGCACTTGAGGACTGCGCTGGTGTCGACCACCGATACGCGTTCACCGACTACCTGCAGGGCTTGTTGATGGGCCTTGACGATGTCGATGGTAGAGCCGTTCATGAGCTTGCGGCCGAAGACGGTCACGATGACGCCCCGATTGCGATACAAAGACCCAACGGCAGGAATCATTTGTTCAGCAAGGTCCTGTTCTTCGATGTATGTCTGCAGGTAGGGTTGGTTGTCAGTCAAGGCTTGTGTTCCTGTTCGGTCGGTTGCGGTCTGGCTGCTACACCACAGCCAGTTATCGGGCAGCCATGGTAAAGCCTGTAGCGGACGCGCAGCCAAAATACTCACTATAGCGATGTGACAATAGCGTATCAGTTGTGAATCTGTGACATAAATCGCGTAGAATCCGGGAATCTGGTCTCGTCCAGCCATTGGGTTTTATGGATAACACCGAGCCTTACCGATCACTGCGTCATGGAGAAATGCTCAATTGGTATCGCATTGAGCGCGTACTCGGCCGTGGCGGTTTTGGTGTCATCTACCTGGCTACGGATACCAATCTGGATCATCTGGTTGCGATCAAAGAGTACCGTGTGCTGGCCCCTGCTGGCAGCTCCGAGACACGGTTACTAACCGAAGAGAGATCCAGCAGCGCTCGCCAGGGTATGCAACGGTTCATTGACGAGGCTCGCAACCTCGTTCGTTTCAAGCATATGAATATCGTTCGAGTCATGTCGGTGTTCGAGCTGAACGACTCCGCCTATATCGTGATGGAGTACGAGGAGGGTGATGATTTACGCCAGCATCTTACGAACCCTGGAGCTATCACTGAGCAGGCATTGAAATCCCTGTTTGTACCGATCATTGAGGGGCTGACGCACGTCCACAACGCGGGCTTCATCCATCGGGATATCAAACCGACGAACATCCTCGTACGCTCTGATGGCTCACCCGTTCTGCTCGACTTTGGATCTGCACGGAATCCCGGGCCTTTATCGTCCGGGACACTGACCGCTCTGGTATCGGCAGGGTATGCACCGCTTGAGCAGTACAGCGGCGGTAGTGAGCAACAGCAAGGCCCGTGGACGGATATCTATGCATTGGGAGCGGTATTGTATTACGCGGTTACCGGTGCTGAACCACTGGATAGCGCCAAGCGCGGTACTGCCATTCTCAATGGTGGTAAGGATCCGTTGATACCGGCGCGACTGCTGGCACAGGATCGCTACACGCCAGCGTTTCTGGATGCCATTGACTGGGCATTGCAGTTTCGCATCTCGGACAGACCGCAATCGCTATCTGACTGGACAAGACAGCTCATGTCGGGCGTCTCACAGGACGATGCGACACGACAGGTAACGGCAGTGTCACCTGAATCGTTGAGCGCACTGGAAGAGCCTGCCAACCATCCGTTTGATCCAATGACGATGCAGGATCAGCCGGTGCCACGTGAAGTCGAAGCCGCCAGGATCCGACGATCCCGACGTAAACCTCGTTCGGCCTTGCGCTGGCTGGGCGCGGCTTTTTTACTCTCCGGTGCATTGCTGGCTGGCATGGCCTGGTGGACGCAGAGCGGTCAATACGATGATCGTTTCAACCGCACGCTGAGCGTAACCAGCACGGCCCAGTCTGGTGATGGGGCTGAACCGGCAGCAGACGCGACGGCAGTGGATGCAGATTCCCCAACGCCAGGCGAGTTGGCTGCACAGCAAGCCGCTGAGCAACAGGCTGCCGAAGAGGCACAACGATTGCTCGCCGCGGAACAGGCACGCGAAGCGGCCAGAGCGGAGTCAGTGCGGGCCGCTGCAGCCGAAGAGGCAGAAGCTGCACGTGTTGCGGCAGCAGCTGCAGCAGAAGAGCAGGGAAGACGGCGTGAGCGTCGACGCCAGCTCAATGCGCATCTGGACACGGCTGTTACCCGGCTTAACGCTGGCTTACTGGATGAGGCGGAAGAGTCACTCGACAGTGCGGCTTTGATTAACCGGAATGATCCTCGACTGATACAGCTGCGATCGCGCTGGCGAGCAGCACTGGTAGATGCCAGAACGCCTGTCAGTGACGATGATTTCGACGCGGTTATCGCCCGATTCGACGCCTTGCGACGCGCCATAGAGGGAAACGATCCATCGGCGGTTGAGCGCCTGACTCAAGCGTCTGATCAAAACCTCTTGTTCAGTACGCTGATGTCACGCTTTGCCAGCCTGAATATCAAGATCTACAATATTCGGGTTAGAAACGCCGACAAGTCTATCAGCGCAGTGTTGCGTATTGAACACATGGTGCGCGAGAACGGCGATAGAGCGACGCCTTCTTCGGCTTATCAAGAGCGCACTATTACGAGCCGGCGCGTTGAGGGGCAGTGGTCGCCTATCCTGTGGTAGCCAGCCGGCTCTGGTTCATGTAAACATCGGTGCGGGTGACTGTCGTTTGTGGACCTGCGATGATCTGTTCCATTGGCACTGGCTTGTGTAAGTGGAAGCCCTGCGCGTAATCCACACCCAGCTGCTTGATGCAATCCAGAACGGCCTTGTTCTCAACGCACTCTGCCACCGTCTGCAGGTCAAGAAGCCGGGCAATGTCCACAAAGCAACGCACCGTTGCTCCGTCCAGTGGGTCATCGATAACCCCGTTGATGAATTGTCCGTCGATCTTGAGGATGTCTACGGTCAGGGCTTTAAGGTAGCCAAATGATGACGCGCCCGATCCGAAATCATCAAGCGCGACCCGTACGCCAAGTTTACGCACGCTATCTATAAACACGGTTGCATCCGTGATGTTGGTGACTGCGGCGGTTTCTGTTATCTCCAGGCAGATACGCTGGCAGATGTCTTTCCCGGCCTGTGTCAGCAGACGGATGGCGTCAGCGTGAAATACGCTGTCGCTAACCGATTGGCCGGACAGGTTGATGAACAACGTGGAGACGGTGGTGATGTCGGGTATCTGCATCAGGGAGTGCAAGCTGTTCTGCAACACCCAGAAGTCAATTCTGGTGGCCAGATGAAAGCGTTCAGCAGCGGGTAGAAATGCGTTGGGTCCTATCAGGTTAGCGTCATCATCCGGCATCCTGAGAAGCACTTCGGCGCATATTCCGGAACTTTCAGCTGCCATCGCCTTGATCGGCTGTGCGAACAACACGAACTTGTTTTCGTCCAGTGCCTGCTCCAGACGAGCTGCCCAGTGCATGTCCTTGCGCCTGGACTGGATGGAACTGTCTGTATCAAGCCATACATGGACTCGGTTACGGCCGGCTTCCTTGGCTGCCAGGCACGCCGTGTCGGCGGCCTGTAGTGCTGATTCCATATCCAGCCAGCGGGCATCCAGAGGTACCAGTCCAATGCTGGTGCCGATGCGAAATCGTCGTTCCCCGTGCTCGAATCGGAAACGATCCATGCTGTTGCAAATATGGCTGGCTACCTGCTCAGCCTCCTCCGTTGTACAGTCTTCGAGGATAACGCCGAACTCATCTCCACCAAGCCTAGCCAACGTGTCGCCTGTTCGTATGGCTCTGGCCAGCAATTTCGCGACCAGCCTCAACAGCTGATCCCCCTCGGCATGACCACACGTGTCATTGACCAGTTTGAACTGATCAAGGTCGATAAACAGGAGTGCGTGTTCAGCGTGGTCTGATCCTGCCTGTTTCAGTGCACTGTCAACCCGATTCTCAAACTCTGCTCGATTGACAAGGCCTGTCAACATGTCGTGCGTGGCGCGATAACTCATTTCATTGGAGAACCTGCGTTGCTCGGTCACGTCATGAAAGACGAGGACCACGCCGAGTAGCACGCCGTTGCGGGAGCGAATGGGAGAGGCTGAGTTTTCAATGGCAAATTCGTGCGAATTTTTCGAGATCAACACGGATTGGTTCGTAATCGCCAACACCTTGCCCTCGCTGAGACAGGTGAGAGCGGGGTTGGTCAATGGTTGGCGCGACTGCTCGTGGACGACCTTGAACACATCGCTGACGCTGCGACCCACCGCATCCTTCGAAGCCCATCCCGTCATGTGTTGTGCGGTTGGGTTCAACCAGGTTACTTTTCCTGCTGCATCGGTGGTGATAACCGCATCACCAATGGATTGCAATGTGACCTGCAGCAGCTCATGCTGCTCTGCCAGCGCATTACTCATGGAACGAAGAGGTGTGACATCCCAGTTGACGCCAAGCATGCGCACAGCCTTGCCCTGCGCATTACGTTTGATACTGACCGATGCCTTGATGAAGTGCACGCTGTCGTCGGCCCACTGAATCCGAAACTCCAGGTCGAAGCAGCCACTGCCACTGTTCAGGGCATCTTCCACACAATCCAGTGTCGCTTTTCGATCGTCCTTATGTACGTATTCGAGCCAGACAGCTTGAGTGATCGAGTCAGGTATGTTGGTAATGCCGTACAGGTTGTACATCTCTGGTGACCAGTCGAGTTTCTCGCTGACCATATCCAGATCCCATACACCAATATTGCCGCTTTCTGTGGCGACCTTGATTCGCTCGTGAGCTTGCTCAAGTGCTTGCTGTCTCAAAACCTTGTCGGTAACGTTCTGCAAGGCACCAATCAGGCGGACAGGTTTTTTAGTGTCGTACTCCACACGTCCCACCGCACGCACCCATATAGTGTTTCCATCGGTGCGGATAATGGGTAGCTCCAGATCCCAGTCTTCGCCGTGAGAAATGGCGCGATTGACAGCTTGTTCGATCACCGGTTGAGCTTCCGGTGCATAGAATCCGATGGCTTCCTCCAGGCTGGGTTGTTTATCGGTACTGACACCATGAATAGCGCATGTTTGCTCAGTCCATAGCAATTC
>CALLPU010000117.1 GCA_938016235.1 uncultured Granulosicoccus sp.
TGCACCGTCGATGGATTGCAGATCACCGGTTAACGGCACACGGTTACGGCCATGCCCTGAAAAATCAAACGTAGCCGTCAAATAGCCGTTCTGAGCCAACGATACGGCGAACAGCTGCATCATGGGCCGAGAGCCGGCGAAACCATGAGCCACAACTACCAGATGCCGGGCGGCCTTAGCTTGATCGTGAAAGACAGTGATGGGAATGGGGCCCGCGTCAAAGTGCTCTATCGTCAATCCCTGCGTGCTTCGTAGCAGCGACGTGACTGAAAAGGCCAGTGCCAGCAATGCCGCCACGCCAACGACCCAGCGCCAACGCCACCGGGCGATGCTTTGCATCGTCGTCCTCAAGACAACAACGCCTACGACATGATCAGCCCGCCATCCACGTTGATGGTCTGCCCGGTAATGTAGGCTGCATCGTCACTGGCCAGAAACGAAACCAGACCCGCCACCTCTTTACCTTCACCTGCTCGTTTCATTGGAATATTCTGAACCCATTCAGCCATCAGCTCACCGGGAGCATAGTCGCCCAGCATACCTCCCCACACACGATCATTGTAATCCCACATGTCGGTCTTGATGATACCCGGACAAATAGCGTTGACCGTTATGGCATCGCCTGCGACCTCCTTGGCCAGACTTTGCGACAAGCCCATCACACCGAATTTGGACGCTGCATAATGCGGTGTATAGATGAATCCATCTCGTGCCTGACCCGATGCGGTATTGATCAGCCTGCCTCCCTTACCAGATCGCCGCATATAACGAATGGCTTCCTGACAACAGAGAAACACCCCTTTGGTATTGACGTCCATGGTCGCGTCCCATTCCTGTTCGGTGAGGTCTTCCACTTTGGCTATAGTGATGATGCCAGCATTCTGTACAGACACATCAGGACTTCCCAGCTCCTTGTCTACCGTTTCATAGAGTTTTTTGACATCATCGATGGCTGATACATCGCACACCACCGGCATGACCGTTCCACCGGTGGCTTTTTCAAGTTCACTGGCAGCGTTCTCCACCTGCTTCTCAACTGATGCAATGGCAACCCTGGCCCCTTCCTGGGCGAATCGCTCGGCAATGGCATAGCCGATACCCTTGTTGCCACCGGTCACGACAACCACTGTGTTGCTAAATCGCTTCATGTGTTATCCCCAGTCCAGTGCTTGCGGTTACCAGCAACAGAATCCGCCGTCTACCAGTAAATCCACACCCGTACAGTAAGAGGATGCATCACTGGCCAGAAAAACAGCAGGGCCTACCATTTCGGTCACCGAAGCCATACGCTTCATGGGCGTTTGATCCTCGAATTCGCGGGTCTGGTGCACCATCTCCGGGCGAGTGTTCATCGGCGTGGCGGTATAGCCCGGACTGATGGAATTCACACGAACACCGCGCGACACCCACTCCATGGCCATGCTTTTTCCCATATGAATGACACCGGCCTTTGACGCGTTGTAATGGCATTGTTCAAGTCCGCGGTTGCTGATCACGCCAGACATGGACCCAATATTGATAATGGAACCCTTGCCATGCTTGAGCATGGCCGATGCCTCCGCCTGACACGAAAAGAATACGCCTTTCAGATTGATATCCATCAGTGAT
This sequence comes from uncultured Granulosicoccus sp., assembly GCA_938016235.1. Taxonomy (GTDB): domain Bacteria; phylum Pseudomonadota; class Gammaproteobacteria; order Granulosicoccales; family Granulosicoccaceae; genus Granulosicoccus. The sequence continues at coordinate 1,609 of CALLPU010000117.1, forward strand.
TGAAACTGATCTTCACTCATGCTTTCTGCGGCATGGGCGTTGGCAATGCCCGCCGCATTCACGGCAATGCCCAACGCACCTAACGTACTTTCCGTTCGTGATACCGCCTCATCAAGCGATTCACGCACCGTCACATCGGCTTGAATAGGCAGTGCAGCCTGTCCTGTCTGTTCGATCATGCGAACTGTTTCAGCCAGCCCGCCGTCTTCACGCCTGTCCAGGCAGGCTACGGCAGCTCCGCATTGCGCCAGGCCCAGTGCGATGCCTTGCCCTATTCCGCTTCCGGCACCAGTAACCAGCGCTACACGACCGGACAGGTCAAACAGGGCTGGGGCATTCATTGTATTGTCAGACATTATCTAAACCCTTGATGAATACTGCTTGTATCGATGTCAGGACGTGGCAAGCTCCATGACGGAGACATCGTTTGCCGATTCTCTGTCCAGCACCCCGGCCACGCGTCCCTGCGCCATGACGAGCACACGATGTGAAATACCCAGAACCTCTTCCAGGTCGGAACTGACAACAACCACGGCAATTCCCCGGTTGGCCAGCTCCACGATGATGTCGTAGATCGACGAACGCGCTCCAACATCGATACCCCGAGTAGGTTCATCAAGAATCACAACCGATGGATCTTTCGCCAGCCACTTGGCCAGAATCACTTTCTGTTGGTTGCCACCCGAAAGTTCATTGGCAGACTGATTGCCCTGTCCCTTGACACCAAAACGCTCGATGGATTTGTCAGCGTAGGCACCCACCCCCTTCCCGGTAATGAATCCGAGCGTGGAGACGTCGGCCAGGTTCGCATACGCGATGTTGTCTGCAATGGAATGCTCCAGCACCAGGCCTTGAATCTTGCGATCTTCAGGCACCATGACCATGCGATGACGAATGGCATCTCGCGGAGAACGCAGTGTCACCTGCTTACCATTGAGAAGGACTTGACCGGATGACAACGGATCAGCGCCGGTAATCGCCCTCACCAATTCAGTGCGCCCTGCACCCACCAACCCCGCTATGCCAAAGACTTCACCCTTGTTCACAGCGAAACTGATATCGCTGAATGAACCATCCGGGGCACAAAGCTCATTCACTTCCAGGCAAACCTCCGGCTGTGGCTGAGGAATGGTCGGAAACATCCTGTCAAGGCTTCGACCCACCATGCTTTCAACGATGGTGCGAATGGGTACATTGCCACTGTCGAACTCCTGCACCTTGTCACCATCACGCATGACCACGATCCGGTCAGAAATTTTTTGTATCTCTTCAAGCCGATGCGAAATATAAATAAGGCCAACTCCGTCTGCTTTCAGGCGTTCAATCTGTTCAAACAGCAACGCAGTTTCAGTACCACCCAATGCTGCGGTAGGCTCATCAAGAATCAATAACCTGGCATTCAATGCCAGAGCCTTGGCTATTTCAATCAGTTGCTGATTGGCGGTTGACAACCCACGAACTTGTCGAGATGCCGATATATCGAGCCCAAGCCTTTGCAACTGCGCATGCGCCTGCTTTTCCATACGCGCACGATCCACCACACCGGCACGCGTAGGCCATCGGCCAATAAAGACATTTTCAGCGACAGACAAATGTTCCAGCAGACGCAACTCTTGATGAATGAGTCCTATGCCGGCATCAATCGCCTCGCGCGGACTTGCCGGTGTATACGGAGCACCCAGCCAGGACATCGATCCTGAACTGGGTGCAAATCCACCGGCAATGATATTCGATACGGTCGATTTTCCCGCACCGTTCTCACCCAGCAACGCCACGACTTCCCCTGCATGAATGTCCAGATCAATACCGTGCAGGACCTCCGTAGGCCCGAAGCTTTTCCGGACCTGTCGCAGAGAAAGCAGTGGCTGATGCGTATCGGTCACTGGCAGAGAACTCAATAACCGCGAATGCTAGCCCGGACTACGGATGATCTTCGATGAATTGCTCAACGTTTTCCTGCGTTGTCAGCACCGCATCGATGATCTGTTCTTTCGGTACGCTTTCACCAGCGGCCAGCTTAACGGCTGAATCCACGGCCAGACGGCCCATGGTGCGTGTGCTT
>CALLPU010000118.1 GCA_938016235.1 uncultured Granulosicoccus sp.
AGCGGTGAGCGCCACCTGAACACATTGCTGGGTACCTTGTCTCCCGTGCTGGTTGACGAAGAATTTGTTTTTCTGACTTTCGCTGACGCGTCGTATGGAGATCATGCCATGCTGCAGCCGGTAGCCAGTTGTGTCGAAACAGAAGGTTTGACACTCGTCGTGCCGCGGCAACAAGCGGAGGATCTGGGGCACGCTTACGACGCTGTATTTTCAGAAATTTCCTTGCAGGTACACTCCAGTCTGGAAGCGATTGGGTTGACGGCCGCCATTTCAACCGCGTTGGCGCGTCAGCACATCAGTGCCAACGTCATTGCCGGTTTCTTTCATGATCATATCTTCGTTCCACGGTCTGATAGCACCAACGCCATGGCCGTGTTGGTTGAACTGGCTGAGTTATCCCGCAGTGCTGAGTAACCGGCCCCGCACGATAATGACTTAATCCGCTATGGTGAAGGTGAGCGCATGGGGATCAACCCGTGCCGACGTCATCTGGTTCAGCTGGCTCACACCGTCTATTTCAGGAAATTTCAGCGTCACCGAATAGGGCCCCGGTGACGTGACATCATGGTATCGAGCGATGTCCACCAGAACCTCGCGCGTTTCACCTGCAGCGAGTGTGATGTAGTGTTCAGGCAAGGGTTTGCCGCGTTTGACCTTGCGGCCCGTATAGGGAACAGGCTCGCCTGCCTTTGTCACCAAAAAGACATCAGCTGACAGCGGGTTCTCCAGTGGTGTGTTCCAGATCAGTACCTGCACCTCTGAGCTGGCCGTATTGGATACATAAAAGGTAACAACTGATTGAGGCAGTGCGTCTGTATCTGGCGGCGTTTTGATACCGGCATTCAACCACGTCGTTGCCATGTTTTCCCTAGCCTCGATTTGTGTTGCCACAGATTGACCTGCTGATGAACAAGCCGTGCAAGCACCAAGTACCAGCAGGGCTAAAACCTTCCAGAGCAGATTGAGTGTCATCGATCTCTGCCTCTTGAACAGAGTGCCCGATAACCGGCAAGCGATATCAGGCACAGCAGCGTCAGCCAGTGGAGTGAGCCTCCACTACTACCGCCACCGGCATTCTGCACAGGTGCGTCAGGATCATCTCCTTGCGGCACGGGCGGTTCAGGAATCTGCGGAGGTACCACATTGCTGATGGCAGAGCGTGCCACCAGGGAGAAACTGGTGGTTTCGTAGCCAAACACCGAGATGTAGTACGTCGCATCAGCGGACGGTACATTGCACCTGTCGACTGTGGACTCGTTTGAGAAGTTGATGGATGAACACACCAATGTATCGTCAGACAAGGGCAGTTCGCTGAAGATGTACAAATCCGCATCACCACTCAATGACTGTAACTCGATCACGCCAGCCCCGGTGACTCGAAAAATGGTCTCCGCACTTTGCACAACGTTACCATTGAATTGCGAATCCAGGGTTAAGTCGGCAGCGTCCACGGTGTCCGCTGGCGGAGCGTCGCGCGTGGCCAGGAGTGTGTAGGTGGCTGCGGTGAATCCGGCAACCTGCACGTACGTCACATCATCAAAGGCTATTTCACAAACATCCGTTGGGCTCTCGCGGCGAGACCGACATATCTCAAACGTCAGCTGATCATCACTGTAAACAAACAGATCAGCATCGCCGGTTAGTGAAGTCAACTCTATACGGCTTGCATTCGTTAACTGGTAGGTGTTTGTCATGCCTTCAGCCACACTGGTTTGTACCGTCGTGCCCAGCGTTATCGAATCATACTGGGCGGGGTCGGGGTCATCGTCAGCACGACGAATGGCAATGGCAGGATCGTTTTCAGCAAAATATTCATGGCTGTCTGCATTGGCAACGGCCAGGTCCGGTGACGCGTTCGCCAGCGCCCGTGTGCCCAGGTGTGAATATGCATGATCATCGGTGCCCGCCACGACGGTGAAGTGCGATATTTCATGGATGATGGTGCCTGCGCGCGAATTTTCTCCATTGGGGCTTGCGTTCCTGAATTCGGGGCAAAGCGTTATCGTGTAGGGAAAAGCCGAATACACATAGGCAAAGATGCCTTCTTCATCGCAGTTGCAATTGAACTGCAACACCTCGTTGGCCAACGCATCCTCGATAGCTTCGAAGTTGGTGACAACCTGATCGAAGCGACTGGCGGTGTAGCGTCCAAACCACGTGTTGTATCTTGGTGAACTTGCGCGTTCGTCAAGGCTCAGGCTTCTCAAGTCGCTCAGGGCAGTCTGCGTGAGAGTCTCGGCGATAGTGGCCGCCTCGACGATGTCCGTTTGCTCCTGCACTGAACAGGCGCTGTAGGCCGGGGGCCTGATCCGTGGTTGAATATCTGGTGCCAGGTTAATGGACACACGATTGGATTGCAGGCTGGCAACCTCAAGAGTATCCGCATCCGTGGGTGTCGATTGACGCCGACCTTGCAATGTTCGGGGTTTTTCAAAGTGAATATCACCGACGAACTGAACACTGTATTGCCCGACCGCATCAATGTCGTAATACTCGTTCAACGCAAGGGTTGCCGAGATTGTTGCACCAGCCTCCATCCGCACGTAGTGATTGCCGGAGACGGATGAGCGCTTGACGGTGCGCCCCGTGTATGTCACTGGCTCGTTGTATGGATAGCCTTTTGCCGGGCTGGTAATCAAAAACACCGGGTGAGACAAAGTATTCTCGAACGGGGTATCCCAGCGCAGCACAGTGATTGGCTCAGCGCCGGAATTAGTCAGGTTTACCTGCAACTCACCCGCCAGATCGCCTGCTGCTATGGAGACCTGCAGCGGACTTGCCAGCGATACATTTGCGTGGAGCACACACAGTAGAGCAACACCATAGGGTATCAATCGCTTGAACATGGGTATCCGTTGCCTGTTGCTCCAGCGCACAGTATACCGTGAGACGCGCTCGCCACAGATTGAACAATCCAGGCTTAGAATTCAGGCCTGTTATCAGCCGGGTAGTCTCGCCCGGAGCGTGGACGATAGCCGGGCAGTGACAGACCATGAATCAACCCTAACGCCCGAATAACAAAGCAGGTACCAATGCCGCCCATCTCTGCCAGATTGAAGGGCAGCGACAACGATTCCAGCAGGATATACGCAAGTGCTCCTGCAAGTGCAGCCGTCGCGTAGATTTCGTTGCGTAAAATGAGTGGTATCTCATTGCACACCACATCACGGATAAGGCCGCCAAATGTGGCACTTAACAGCCCCATGATGACCGCGATGGTGCCGCTGAACCCTGACTCAACCGCCATACGAGCCCCCAGGACGCAGAACAGGCTCAGACCTGCAGCGTCTGCCCAGAGCAACACACGGTATCGATACTCGATGTGTGGTGCCACGAAGTAGACGATCAGCGCCACCGCAACGCACAACGACACATAATGCGATTGATCCACCCAGAACACACCATGCCCCAGCAGGAGATCGCGCAAGGTGCCCCCGCCGATGCCGGTTATCGTGGCGATCAATGCGAATCCAACCGGATCCAGGCACTTGCGTGAAGCCACAAGCGCGCCACTGATGGCGAACACGGCGACTCCTGCGATATCCAGCCACGTGAGTATCTGATCAAAATGAACAGTCAGGTTATTGATGATGATGCACCGTAAGGCAAGGCGTGTATGACAGGTGTAGTACTACAGGTTCTGTAAATCAGGTTGTAACAGCAACGTGATCAGACCGGTCCACCCGGTTTGATGACTGGCGCCCAGACCTTCGCCCGTATCTCCATTGAAATATTCGAAATACTGATGCAGACCTTCGCGACTACTGGCCAGCAGATCGGTATTGGTACCACACCAGGCACGATCCCCTTGATCATTTTCTGCAAACAACCGTACCAGTCTGGACGATATCTCTGCTGCCACTTGATCCAGCGTCATCTGCTGCCCCGAACCTGTAGGGCACTCGATCGTGAAATCTGATCCATAAAAACTGTGGTATCGCTTCAGGGACTCGATCAACAGGTAGTTGATCGGAAACCAGATAGGGCCACGCCAGTTGGAATTGCCACCAAACAGATCGGTCTCGCCCTCTCCGGGCTCATAGCCGACGCTCAGCGTTTCACCCAGGTCTGTGACATAGGTAAACGGATGTTCAGCGTGCACGCGAGACAAGGATCTAATGCCATAGTCAGATAGAAACTCGTTCTCATCCAGCAGGTAGCCTAGTACGCGGCGCAGCTTCGTCTCGTTCAGGAAAGAGAGCAGGTGGCGGTTCTGATTACCCGTTATCTGTATGTTCGCCATACAGCCGGTGAGCTCTGGAGAATGCTTGAGGTGCCAGCTCATGCGACGAACGAATTCGGGGAACTCCCGATAAACATCATCAT
>CALLPU010000119.1 GCA_938016235.1 uncultured Granulosicoccus sp.
TTGAATGCCGGCCAATAGCTCTGCCAACGGCACATCACCGTTGACTTTACTGGCCAGAGTGTCCGGTTCAACCTGTGCACTGGCAGCCGAACTTCTGATCAGTGTCAGTTGTGCCGCAGGCAGATCCTGGACACAACGCTCTATCAGGGCATCTGAGTCCACGCACACAGCTTCCAGGTAAGGACCCAGCACGAGCTCCACCGCCGTCTCCCAACCCGGGGCTGCCGTTATCGATTGCGCCAGCCTGGGTTTTTCATCCAGCTCGTTCAGATGAAGCCAACTGTCTGCCACCCGACTGTCAGGTTCGAGGGCCGCTTGCTGCAGGGCTTCAAGCGAGGCCAGCCGCCCAACACCGGACTGCACCTGAGAGCGCGTCTGGTCGAGCTTTTCCGAGCATTGTCGGATCGCCTCCTTTTGCAACTGCTGTTTTTCGCTGGCCTGACTCAAGGCCTGCTGCAATCGCTGTTCGTCTTCAGCCGCAGCCAGTTCTTCTGCCAGAGACTCCTCAATCTGCACGGTCAGAGGTTGCAGATCCAGTATCTGCTTCTCTTCCTTCAGCCGCACTAATCGTGTATCGGCATTCGCCATGCTGCGCTCGAACTGCTCGATTCGTGAGCGCTCTACCTGCGCGATCTGTGAGGCTTCCGAGTAACGTCGATTAAACGCATCATTTTGCACCTGCCATTCCTGCAGTTCAGCCTCTGCCCGCACCAGAATTTCGGCAGAATGTTTCTGACTGTCCTGTAGCAGGTTGAACGCGGGCTGGTCTGTTTGCAACGACTGCACAATATCGGCTATGCGGGCAGTATCGTCGCGCAAGTGTGCCTGCGACTCCTCCAGCGATTTATCCAGTTCGGCCAGCTCCTGACTCTGCTGGTGCCGCGTTTCACGCGTGTGTTCAATCGTCTGCTCGATGCGTGCAACTTCGCCACCCACCCGGTAGAACTCCGCCTGAATCTGCGCGAAGCTGTCGGAGGCTTCCGTCTGTTGCCCGCGCGCCAGTTCAATAGCACTCTCGGCGGCACGAAGCTCCGTGACGACGCCTTCAAGTTCGGTTTCCAGCTCCGCTGTTTTCAGGCCTTGCTGATCACGCGCCTGCTCGAAATCGCGGCGCCTGAGTACCAGCAGCTCGCCGCGTTTCTGGCGTTCTTCAGCCTTCAGTCTCTGGTAACGCTCTGCGGTGCTGGCTTGCCGTTTAAGGTGCGCGAGCTGTTTGTCCACCTCTTCACGCAAGTCATCAAGCCGATCGAGATTATCGCGAGTGTGGCGGATGCGGGTTTCTGTCTCTTTCCGGCGTTCCTTGTACTTGGAGATGCCCGCGGCTTCCTCCAGATACACCCGCATGTCTTCCGGTTTGGCTTCGATCAGCCGCGAAATCATGCCCTGCTCTATGATGGCGTAACTGCGCGGTCCCAACCCGGTACCGAGAAAAATATCGCGGATATCCCGCCGCCGACACCGCACATTATTCAGCGCATATTTTGACTGGCCGTCGCGCGCGACTTCCCGACGGATGGAAATTTCCGCGTATTGGGCATACTCACCGCCGAGTGAGCCGTCGGCGTTATCGAACACCAGTTCAACGGACGCCTGCCCGACGGGTTTGCGAGTGCTTGATCCGACGAAGATGACATCGTCCATCGATTCACCACGCAGGTGTTTCGCGGAGGACTCGCCCATGACCCAGCGAACCGCGTCGATGGTGTTGGACTTGCCGCAACCGTTCGGACCTACGATACCCACCAGAGAACTGGGCAACTTCAGATCGGTGGGGTCGACGAAAGACTTGAAACCGGCGATCTTGATACGGCTCAGACGCATAGAATTGTAAGTGGGCCGCTGTGGTACGAATCTGGCCGGTATTGTACTGTCTTTGACAGGCTCATGACAGCCCGGATTGATGCACGCCCTCAAGCACTTTGCCCGGTCTTATTCTGCCGCGCGCGCTCACCGGTACCACCGATCTGTAACGCCACTGGTGTGCGCTGCTCAGACACGTCATCTGTCTGCCGGTCAGCCCACAGCACGGTCACCGGGTATACCGCTACACTACCGAGCATGAACAAACCCGGATTGAGTGAATCACTGAGCTACGTGGGCGTGGGATTTCGTCTCATGCGCAAGCCCGGCTTACGCCGCTTTGTCTGGATGCCACTGGCCATCAATGTGATGGTGTTTGGTGTGATGGGCTGGGGGATCTATGCCTGGGCAACCACCTGGATGGCATCCTGGTCGCTGTTTGCCTCATTCGGCGACTGGTGGATTGTCAACGCCTTTGCCACGCTACTGCGCTGGTTGTTCGGTGCTGTATTGCTGTTTTCCATGGCCTTCTTCTTTACGTTGCTGGCAAACCTGATTGCAGCACCGTTCAATGGTTTGCTGGCTGAGCGTGTGGAGGCATATCTTGTTGGCAATACAAGTCAGGCTGCTCCGTCATGGCAAACGCTGGTGCGCAGTATGCCGCGGCTGATGGGCTCTGAAATAGCCAAGCTTGCCTACCTGATTGCCTGCCTGGTGCCCCTGTTCATTCTCCACTTCATACCCTTGATCAATATCGTGGCACCGGCTCTGCTTTTTCTGTTCGGTGCCTGGATGTTCACCTTGGAATACATGGATTACCCCATGGGTAATCATGGTGCGCTGTTTCGCGACGTGCGACGACAGATGCGGCAATATCGCGGGGCTGCCTACGGATTCGGCTGCGCGGTGGCTTTTCTCAGCAGCATCCCGGTTGTTAACCTTTTCGTCATGCCGATTGCTGTTGCCGGTGCAACCGCACTGTACGTTGACCATATTCGCGATGACCCGGCACGTAGCCGTCACTCGAAGCTAGGTAAGACTTAAGCATCCCAGCCCCTGGAAACCCGACAAGCATTATGCCTACACCATCGAAAAACAACGCCAGTAGAGTGAGTGCAACAGGCGCACTCTTGCTGCTGTTCTGCGTCTTGTATTACGGCCCGTCCCAGGCTCAGGGACTCAGCGGCTTTATTGAACACTCGGCGGTGCCTGGCGGTATCAGTCTTGTGGACCTGGAGCTGCCAGCTGAGGCAGGCAATGATGGCGCACGCCCGATGGTGACGTGGAACGACAAACCCGTGGCGGTCATTGAACAGGACGCTTCGTGGTTCGCTGTTGTAGGCATTCCGCTCGGCACCAAAGCGGGTCAGCAAACATTAACGGTAGAAGCGTCGAACAACGAGCCACTACCTGCAGTGCCTTTCACGATCGCCCCTTTCGCCTATGAGGAACAGCGACTCATTATAAAAAACAAGCGCAAGGTCAACCCGGCCCCCATGGACATGGAAAGAATCAGCCGCGAGAACAAGCGACTGAAAGTGGTGAAGAGTTATCGCGCCGACGCGATGATTGCCAGTAGCTTTGACTGGCCTCTGGCCGGGATTGTGTCCAGCCCGTTTGGCTTGAAGCGCTTCTATAACGATCAGCCCAGGCGCCCTCATGGCGGTATAGACATCGCGGCGCCCGAGGGCGAACCGATTCTGGCTCCCGCGGATGGTGTTGTCATTGATACGGGCGATTACTTTTTCAACGGCAACAGCGTTTTCATAGAACACGGACTGGGCCTGCAGACTTTCTATGCACACATGAGCCGAATCGATGTCGAGCAAGGTCAGCGGGTAAGCCAGGGACAGGTTATCGGGGCCGTCGGCCAGACAGGCCGTGTCACGGGTCCGCACTTGCATTGGTCTGTCGGGTTGAACGGAACCTGGGTCAACCCACTACTGTTGCTGCCCTCCGACTCGCCACCGCCTGCACCGGACTGACTGCCAGCGCATACGGAGCCTGAGCACTGGAGCGATACATCACTGTTTTACCCGATCACTGATGAATGACGGGCCGCGGACGCAATAGTCCGCGCAAACAGCGAACAAGCGGTCACCGGTCTCGGGCATCCCGGCGGCGCTCAACCTTGCGCTTGCGTGTTTCAACCTTGTCGCGAACCGGCTTGACCCGTTTGGTTTCTTCAAACGGATTATCGTCCTGACGAAACTCGATGCGTAGCGGCGTACCAAACAGTCGCAACGCCTTGGTGAAATGATTCATCAGATAGCGCTGATAGCTTTTCGGCACCTTTAAG
>CALLPU010000120.1 GCA_938016235.1 uncultured Granulosicoccus sp.
TTACGAATCCAATGAAACCTTGCCGGTGAATCGCTCTGGTTGTTAACGCGCCAGACAGCGCCTGCGGGTATGTACGCAAAACCACCCGGGTCAAGCGTGTGCTGCTCATCTTCTATGTGCAGTTCAATACTGCCGTCGACAATGAACAAAACCGACTCCACGCGCAAGTCCAGTTCCGGCTTATCGCTACCACCACCGGGGGACACTTCCACCACGTACTGCGTAAAGGTGGAGCTGAATCCGGCTATCGGCCGTGCAATGATCCAGGATCGTGTGTGCGTCCAGAATGGTAGTAAGCTCGTGACAATGTCGCGAAAAACCCCCTTGGGAATAACGGTATAAGCCTCCGTCACCACGGCCCGGTCAGTCAGTATCGAGGTCTGTGGGGGTAATCCACCGTGAGGTGCATAGTACGGGTTAGAGCTCATTGGGCTTTTGCACCGGACTGGAACCATTGATCGATCAACGCGCGCTCTTCATCGGTGAGTTGCGTCAGATTGCCGATTGGCATTGCCTTGGTAACAACTGTTTGTTGATGAATGGTCTGAGCCTGCCGGACGATATCGTCGGCGCTTTCCAGAATTACACCTTTGGGGGGTGCACTAAAGCCTGGCTGGGTAGGAACCTTTGCGTGGCAGTTGGCACAGCGTGCTTCCATGATCGTTTGGACCTGGGCGAAAACATCAGCGTTGCTAACACCAGGATCTCTGGCAACAGGCTCTGTTGGCCTCGGTGCGATAGCAGCAGCAACACCCATGATAAGCACAGCCGAAACCGCCAGCGGTATCAGTGTCTGATTGCCTTTGTGACGCTGTACAAAGTACACCCGAATCAAAGCACCAGCGATAGACAGCGCAATCAGGATCAGCCAGTTGTATTCATGACCCCAGGTCATGGCGTAGTGATTACTGATCATCACAAACAACACGGGCAGCGTAAAGTAGGTGTTATGAACCGAACGCTGTTTGGCCCGAATACCGTGATTGGGATCCGGTGCGCGGCCTTGCTGTTTCGCGGCAACAAGATCTCGCTGGCCCGGCATGATGACAAAGAAGACATTCGCCACCATGATGGTGCCGAGCATGGCACCGTAATGAAGGTAGGCGCCTCGTCCGCTAAAGATCTGACACAGCGCCCACGCTGCAACACAAACAAACACCAGCATCAGCGCACTAAGCGTGGCCTCTTGTTTTCCCAACGGAGATTTACACAAAAGATCGTAGATCACCCAACCCACCACCAGCGTCAGCATGCCCAATATCACCGCCACGGGTTTGCTCAGTGACATGACGCTGGGGTCGATCAGGTAAATCTCGGCCTGATACCAATACATCAATGCAATCAGAAACATGCCGGTGCTCCAGGTGGTATAGGCTTCCCACTTGAACCAGTGCAACGTTTCCGGCAACTTCGGTGGCGCTACCGTGTATTTCTGCGCGTGGTAGAAGCCGCCACCGTGTACGGACCAGATCTCACCCCCAACACCGCGCTCCACATCAGCATCTCGTTTGGGCGTTTCCAGGCTGTTATCCAACCACACAAAATAAAAAGAGGCGCCGATCCAGGCAATACCTGTGACCAGATGCACCCAGCGACCCAGCAGGTTGAGCCACTCCAGAATGTAGCCTTCCATTATCAGAACCTCGATTCAATTGGAAACAGGGGTCACAGCAACTCAGCTGCCCCGGTATGTTGAGTAGCTATAGGGCGTGATCAACAACGGGACATGGTAATGCTGATCGGCCGCTGAAACGCCAAAACGGATCACCACATCATCAAGAAACCGTGGCTCTGATACAGGCGCATCGCTCGACACTGAGGATTCCAGCGCAGTAAAGTAGGGACCGACCGCGAACACCAGCTCATAGACGCCGGCTGTGAAGGCGTCATCGGCCAGTAGCGGCTGGTCGCATCGGCCATCGTCATTGGTGAGCTGGGTATTGAGGCACTGTCGCTGCTCGCCGTCGATGCGGTACAGGGATATGCCTATCGCGTTTCCAGGCTGGCCCCGTGTGGTATCCAGCACGTGTGTGGTCAATCGTCCCATCAGGCATGACTCGCATGAACGACCCATCGGGTCGAGGTTTACGGATTATCCAGCGCACAGTACTGAGTCGCCCCAACTGTGTCAACATAATTGTACTTGTAAATGTATTTATATTTGTGTACAAATATGAACTGAATTTTCGACCCAGTGCTTATCGGCGATGCTCGGGTCTTCACGACGAATGGATTGAGTCATCACACCGTGTTTAGCCCTCATCACCCAAGGCCACCAGTGGCATGACTGCCAGCACTCCCGTTTTACGATTCTGCGTCGCACCTGCATCACTGACGCGAGACGCGTTCGTCGCACGTTTTGGCGGTGTGTATGAGCATTCACCCTGGGTGGCGGAGCGAACCTGGAATGCCGGCGTCAACGAGCATCACAGCATCGTGGAGTCGCTGGCTGCTGCGATGGCGGTTGTGCTGAGCGAGGCCAGCGACGCAGAGAAGCTTCAGTTGATTCGTGCACACCCTGACCTGGCAGGCAAAGCGGCCCGACAGGGTGAATTAACCAACGAATCAACTGATGAGCAGTCCAGTGCGGGACTTGATCAGTGTACCGAGGAAGAACTGGCTCATTTTCAAACCCTGAATGAGGCCTACAAGGCCAAGTTCAACATTCCTTTTATCATGGCCGTCAGAGGCGCCAATCGCCATCAAATACTCAGTGGCTTTGAACAGCGTTTGCCAAATGAACCCGCCGTGGAGTTAGAACGTGCCCTTGATGAGATCAATCGCATCGCGATGCTCAGGCTGGAAACGCACGCCAAATCTGAATACCCGCGTGATCTCATCGGCTACGGCAATCGCCCACCTGCCGCCCAATGGCCAGACAGGGCGAAGGTTGCTGTACAGCTTGTGATCAATTACGAGGAAGGCGCAGAGAACTGTGTACTGCACGGCGATCCCGCATCAGAAGCCTTTCTCTCAGAGATCGTTGGCGCTCAAGCACTACACGGTGTCCGACACATGAACATGGAGTCCATCTACGAATACGGATCACGCGTGGGGTTCTGGCGGTTACATCGCCTGTTTACAGAACGCAATCTACCGGTAACCGTATTCGGTGTAGCTTTGGCTCTG
>CALLPU010000121.1 GCA_938016235.1 uncultured Granulosicoccus sp.
GTAAGCGATCGATCTAGGACGGGTTGCCGATCATATCGGCATATGCTGGAGGACTGTCAGGGTGCCGGGTATTGCGCGTAGCGCCTGTTTGCTTCCTCCGGCACCAAGTTCCACGGTAACAGCGCCTCCACATCGTCCACGCTGCTAATGTTGGGCAGCTCAGTCAACAGAACACTCAGATAGCGTTGCGGATTGTGGCCATTGGTGCGCGCTGTCTCAATCAGACTGAACACGCGGGCGCTGGTCTCGGCTCCTGCAACAGTGTCACTGAACATGAAATTCTTTCTGGCGATCGCAATGGTCTTTGCCACATGCTCAGACTGGATATTCGATATCGGCAACCTGCCATCTTGACAGTACGTCTGCAAGTCGTTGGCATGTTTTAACAGATACGACAGCGCATCCATGGTGCCGGGGTGCCTAACACCCTCACTGTGTACGCGGAACGCCCAGCCGATGAACTCTGCCCAGAGCGGCAGCGACTGTTCCTGACGGGCGGCCAGTTTTTGCTCAACGGTGAGCTCTTTGATCTGTGCTTCGATAGCGTAGAGCTTCTTGTAGTGCAGCATGCCTTGGCCTGCGATAGAACCCAATGCGCTAGCTTTGTCTTGCTTGCTCAATTTGTCATAGACACGCCGGAATCGTCGGCGTGCGTGATCGTTACAAAGCGCCACACGCAGATCGTTGCTACGCACTGCCAGATTGAAGTTGGTTGCACCGTCGCACACCAGGGTGCCACGGAACTCGCTCAACAATCCAAAAGCTGTTGCACCTGATTTCGATGCTGCGTAGTCAACCAGTACCACTGGACAGTCTGGTGGGCCACCGCGTCGTATCCACAATGCACTCTGATTTTCTGCTGACCGGCCATCCTCATTGAGCACCTGAATACGCGTGTCATCACTCAACGCGATGTCATAACTGAAGAACGTGTCGACCAATAAATTGATCAGTGGCTGGAAAACCGCACTGCCATCAATGATCCAACGCGCCAGCTTGGCTCGTGGCAGAATCAAATCGGATCGTTCTGCGATCTTCTCCTGCCTGTAGAGGGGTAACCCGTCCAGATACTTGGATACCATGATGTGCGCCAGCATTTGCGGTGCTACCTGGCAAGCCGGGAGTGGCTGTGCAGGCATCGAGGCTGTCCGTATGCACTCTCTGCAGGAGCATGCAAACTTGGGCCTGATATGTCGGATGACATAGTGCTGTTGTGGAATGATGGAGAGCTGTTCGTGAACCTCTTCACCGATACGTTCTAACGTGTTGCCGCAGTGGCATTGCAGCTCGTCGTCATCCAGTGGATGTTCGACATCGACACGCGGCAGATGATCAGGCAGAGCATGTGATTTTTTCTTGTTCCGCCGCGTGTAAGGGCCAACAGTGATTTCACTACCGTCGTCGCCTTCTGCCTCTTTATCAGCCGCATCCTCTGCTGCCTGCTCTTCAGCCTCGTTGAACAGGTTGAATTGGTCCGGGTTAAAGCGCTCGGAGCTCTTGCCAAAGCGTTTAATGAGAAGCTCTCGTAGCCGCTCTTCAAGTATCTGAATACGGCCTTGCTTGGAGGCCAGTCGTTTCCGGAATCTCTCTACGCGGGCATCGCTACGTTCGGCTTTCTTCTGCGAACGTTCCAGCGTCTTCTGCTGTTTCTCGATCGTACGCTGTTGTTTTTTCAACAACGCAATCAGCGCATCGGGATCTGTTGGAAGTGTTGTTGGTAGCCCGTCCATGGGCAGACAGTATAGCGATGATTTTCGCTTATGCGAAGTGGGTAAACGACAATGAGCGATGCGGTCTCATGCCGTTGAGATTAAACCCGTCGAGCAGCTGATCAAGCTGCTCTTGTGTCAATGCCACGCTCTCATCAGCAAACCAGTCAGGCCAATGAAAGCGCTGCTTCTCCAGCCGCTTATACAACAACCAGTAGCCGTTCATGTGCCAGATCAACATCTTGAGCTTATTGCGCCCCCTATTGGAGAACACATACAAGGAACGATCTGCCGGGTCACGTCCTAGCTGTGTGGTGACAATTGTTGCCAAACCATGGCTGGTAGACGGAAGCAGTCACCTGCTTCCGCCCCCAACAGAACCCGCCGTGCGGATTTCCCGCAGCGGGCTCCCCGGAAAGAGATTCACCAATAAGCTAAACCCAAGTGTGTAGTAACAGTGGTTGAGGCAATACGAACCACGGCTTCTTACGCAAAACGCTCCAGTGCGCTTTACGCTTGGCACGTTGACTACGCCTGAGCAGAGTCTTCCGCCACATCCTCAGCACATCATTGTGTACAGAAGCTAACTTTCCAGTACAGTGAGTGATGCTGAAGTAGCCGTAGAACCCTTGGAGCATTTGTGTCAGCCTTTTCTGCTGGTCACGTACTTTCCAGTGATTGTGTTGCCTCAACCAGAGTTTAACTCTGGCACGAAATCGACTTAATCGATCGTTAGCCGGTAGCCTTATCAGCGCGAACTCACCATTACGACCCACACCACAGATATGGCGGAACCCCAAGAATGTAAACTCAGGGGGACGAAGACCTCTAGCTTCCCATCGTTCGGCCGCAAAGCGGCCAAACAGGAGACAACGAGTCTTTTCGGGTGCAATGGCAATTCCAAACTTACCAAGACGTTTCTCGATCACATTTTTGAAGCGCTTGATATCGGACTGGTACTGGAAGCACACTACAAAATCATCCGCAAAGCGGATGATTTGTGTATGCCCACGCATTGCCGGTTTCACTTTCTTCTCAAACCAGAGATCGAGAGCGTAGTGCAAATAGATGTTGCTCAGAATTGGAGAAACCGGCCCGCCTTGCGGCACACCGGCCCCTCTTTCTTTGATCAATCCATCTTGCATCACGCCAGCTTTTAACCATTTGTCGATCAGTCGCAGAATAGTTTTGTCAGCAATACGTTGACGCAACATCCTACGAAGCCACTGATGGCATACTTGGTCAAAGAACGAACGAATATCCGCCTCGTAGACATGCATTACCGGACGGCAGACAATCTGCTCGCGCAGTGAC
>CALLPU010000122.1 GCA_938016235.1 uncultured Granulosicoccus sp.
CAGACACATAGTTGAGCGTTTAACGTGTCTATGTGAAGAGGATCCAGTGGCGTGGAAAGTGAGCGTGTTGTTGAGTCACTGTGCCGAGGCAGGGTGCTCGATAGATCAATGGGAGCGGCTGCAAGGTAGATGAATTTTATCGATGCATGAGTCAATCCCGTTGACGATCCAGTATTTTGCGCAAGTGTTCTAGCGCAGGCAACATGGCCTGCACCTCCTTCATGCTGAGTTCCTTTGCCAATGCCTGCACATCCGGCGCCAGACTCTGTATGGACTGGTCGCGAAATGCACGGCCTGCCCGAGTGATGAAAATTGACTTGGAGCGTTTGTCTTTTTCGTTTTCGCGCATCTCGATAAAGCCTGCATCCACCAGCCGGGCGAGTGTATGTGTCATCGACGTCTTGGGAACCTGGAAGGCGTTCGCCAGCTTGAGTGGTGTGGTACCGTCGCCAACTCGAATCAAGTGGTTGAGCACGCTGAAGTGCGGCAAGAGCATGCCGTGCTCCATACGAGACTCCAGCAGGGTACGACTGAGTTGGCTCACGATCCCTATTTCGTTCAACAGTTGGAAATACAGAGAAAGACGTTTGTCAGGCATTCAGGAGTCGGGTTTCAATCGGCCAGCGCGGCGTACGATCAGGTAACGTACCATAACCGAGCAGGCCAAGCATCTGCACGGTACTGCCATCCTGAGCAAATTGCTGATGAACCCGTTCGCGGTAAACCCTCACCGCTTCGTACTCTTGTAACGCTTGGCTCACGGGGCGCAAGGCCATGCCAAGCTGTGTTGTCATCAGGTTTAACCGAACCCATTGACGCCCTGCTTCCAGTTGATCTTCACGGGTATCACCCGGTGTACGAGTAAGCGTGAAGGCAGGGGCGGAGAGAATCGCATTAGCCGTGCTCTCAATAGCATCACGAGAACCCGGGTTATTGATGTCCGAAGCCGCTTCGCGCGTAAAGAGCCCCGCGAAGGCAAGTGCCTCGAGCACTGCGCCGCCGGCATCAATGCCATCGGGGTTGGCATTGATCTCCGACTTGCCAATCCGTAAAAGATCAATGCTCTCTTGCCACGCTTGCGGCGTGGATGCCTCTGCCAGCCAGGCATCATGCGCAGTCTCTCGCAACAACCGTTTTTCGTCACCGCCGCTGAAAATACTTGCAAATGACCGGAGTTGCAGCTCCGTTTCACTGTCTACTGAACGCTCGTCAAACAGGTCTTTGTGGGAACGACGCTCCATCACGTGCTCAAAGAGTGGGTCAGGTTGGCCGTCGCCCGCGATGAAGTTGCAACGGGCAACCGGCCCATCATCACCATCTGGCATGAGCACCATATCAACGCCATAACCTTGTTCGGCAGCAGCCATGCGCATTAGCTCGATGAAACATCCCATACCAATGGTGAGCTGTCTGCCGAACGGGTCTGTGACAGGCAAGTCTCGCTGCCTGTCCCGGTAGAGCACGACACCATCGGTATTAACCAACTCGGCGATCCAGGGTTGTCGGTTATGCGGGTTCGGCGCTAACAACGCATAAGACAAGGCGTGCAATCGCGCATCTTCATACGTTCCGGCCTGGTCCCAGGGTGCCAAAGCCACATGCGGTGTGCGTGTATTGACAAAAACGGCTGACGATGCGCCAGCAGCAAGGACCACACCGCCACCGGCAAGGCTCAGAAATCTTCTACGTGACATAGACATAAGCAATCTCATATAGTTCGATATCGCACTATATAGTACGATATCGAACTATGCAAGTGAGGCTGAGATCACATTGCTCTTGAGCCAGTCGCTTGTCGCTCACGGCTCACTGACAAGACAGTATGTCCTTGGCTTATTGGTTTAGATGTCTGTTTCGGACTTGGCAGGACACGGCAGTTTACCCCCACTGGACACGGCGTCAGCTGGTAACTGGTGACGTAACCACGCGCTATTGCCAGGCTGATCGCACGAGACCGCTCTCACGTTAAAAGAGATTGAAATACTCATTCTGCTCCCAATCGGAAATGGCCTGGTGGTAGCGCTCCCACTCAGAACGATGGATGCAGCTCAGGTAATCCACAAACACATCGCCAAATGTTGCACGCGTGAACGCAGATTGTTCAAACGATTCAATCGCGTTTATCAAACTGCTGGGTAGTTTCCTGGCAGAGTCATCGTACGGGGTTTCGGCCGGGGGTGGCGCCACCAGTGAGCGTTTCAAGCCGTCCAGCCCAGACCCGATTTGACTGGCGAAATAGAAGTACGGGTTGGCAGCAGGTTCGGCGACTCTGTTTTCGATGCGAGATGCGCTGTCACCGGCGCTCGTGAGCTCTCGAATCATGGCGCCACGATTGTCCCGTGCCCATTGAATGCTATCGGGCGCCAGCTGGTGGGGGCGGTAACGCTTGTAGCCATTCACGGTGGGGGTAGTTAGCAACGTGCACGCTGCTGCGTGTTCCAGTAACCCGGCAATCCACGAACTGGCCGTGTCGGTCAGTGCTTGCCCCTTGGCTGGCATCATCAGATTATGGCCGCTGTCGCTGTCTATCAGTGACTGGTGTAGATGCCATCCGCTTGCCGCCGCATTGTCCAGTTTTGGGCTGCTCATGAACGTACCGTGCAACCCCTGTCGAGCACACACCTCTTTCACCATCGTGCGAAACATCATCATGTTGTCTGCGTGCGTCATGGGATCGGATGGGTCGAACGTGAACTCGAACTGGCTGGGACCCATTTCGACCTCCATGGAGCTCACTGCCATACCCAGTTCCTGACTGTGGCGTCGCAGAGTATCCATGACGTGTTCGAGTTGGTCGTAGCGAGATTCTGTGAGGAATTGATAGCCTTGCGCCAGATTGCGGGTTTCTATGGCCTGGCCTGGCATCGTTGCGCTGCTGTGATCAAGCCTGGCGTCTACACGCTCAAAAACATGGAATTCCACTTCGAGCCCGACAATCAATGATCTGCCTGTGTCCTTCAATTGATTGACGGCCGATTGCAAAACATTGCGCGGTGCAAAGGGTATGAGTTCACCCGACTTGAATCGCAAGTCACACAGTAACCAGGCCGAGTGCGGCGCCCAGGGAAGCTGTCGGAACGTGGAGGGGTCCGGCACCATCAACAGATCGCAGGCGCCGGCAAGATCACCCGTGATACCCGGGTTGGCACTCCAGACAGGAAACACCGTTTTGTGGGCAGTGTCCTTGAGCAGCAGGGTGGAGGGGGCTGCCATTCCCGTCTTGAATAGTGAAGCAAGCTTGCTGGCCACGATAGTCTTGCCGCGCAAGATACCGTGCTGATCGGCAAACAGCACTCGGATGGTTTCTATGTTTTGTTGTTCAACCCGTTGAATCAATTCGTGGGCAAGCTCAACCTGTGTTGAGTCAAGATAACCGTCTGAGGCAAGACGCCCGTGGGTGATGTGGGTGGATTGGCTAACCATGGGCAAGTCTTACTTGATGATGCACTACAGATTATCCGCTGCTGTGCAAGTTATTCAGAAGCAGGTGTGGGAAGGCTCGCATCCCATCCTGAACACGTTGCGCGTCTTTGCCTGTCAGCGCTTTCATAGTCTTCACGCCAGCTCTCCCTCTTGCCGATCGTGTCATTGGATACCGGGCCAACCAGCAGTGAAGTATCGATGCCACCGAGCATGGGCAAGTCTTCGGTATTACCCTTCTTGACGCTCTTGATGGCCGCCCGCAGCATGCGACGGTAGTGGATGATACCCACGTCGGTGGTACCCAGATGTTCGCGGCGTCGGTCTGTGATCGGGCCCGGGCTTTCTACTGCCCATTGATCGTGTACATTGATATCCAGGCCCATGCCGGTGTAGGTCTCGCGCTGCTGCTCTGCAGGATTGAACCCGTAGTGATTGTGCTTGTTCTTGATGGGCGCGTAATCGGGCAGGCGATGCTCCTTGAGGCGCTGTTCTCGCATCAACGCCTTGTCTACTGGCTTGTCGAAACTGGTAAACAGGGAATACCAGTAGCAGTGTGTATCATCGATGGGCACGTGCCACTGTGTGATCGTCATTTCACGCGACATCGGAATACAGATGGCATGCGGGAAAATCTGATTGGTCACTCGCACATGCGTATTCGTCTCATCCAGATGTCGAAGCGCGACAAGACGCATACCGTAATCAGTCTGCTCAACGCTGATTTCCGGGCGAGGGTAGTTGCGCAATAATTCTGTCATAGGCATGTCGGTGTTCGCGGCCTTGTCGCGAAACTGTTTACCGTAAGAGTCTTTCGTATCTTCGTCGCGAAGAAACCGATGAAGAAATGAGGCGTGAGCCGGATCAATCCCTACCTCCATAGCCTGTAACCAATTGCATTCCCACAATCCCTTGAATGCGAAAACGTGTGAGTCGGGAGCACGGAAACAATCAAATTCCGGGAATGGTGGCGGCTCACCCGGGCCCATATACGCGAAAACAATGCCGTTTCTCTCTACCACCGGATAGCGTGTGGTTTTGATCCGTTGGTACAGGGTGGAGTCGGCGGGTTCGCCCGGCTGTTCCACACAGTGTCCCAACCGATCAAAATGCCAGCCGTGAAACGGACAACGCAGTCCGTTATCTTCCAGCCTCCCGAAACATAAATCTGCGCCACGATGGGGGCAGTGACGGTCGATCAGTCCAAGTTCGCCTTCATCATCCCTGAACAACACCAGTTTTTCGCCCAGCAGAGTCACGGGAACGACTGGCCGTTCTACGGCGAGCTCGTCAGACAACGCAGCAGGCTGCCAGTAATGTCGAAAGACCTCACCCGCTTCAGTTCCCGCACCGGTCATCGTCAGCGAGTTGTTGAGAGATTGGCTGATCAAAGTGCCTCCTGTTCACGGCGTACGTGTTTTTGCAAGGATGTGCTCACCGCTCGCAACCCTGCGTATTACTGTAGCAGCGGTCAGCTGCCTTAACGGTTATTTCTGTGTCGATGTTTGTCCGAATTGAGGCATGTATACTGTCACAAGATGGCGGTGGCGCTCGGGTGAATCTGCCCGTTTTGTCAGCCAGACACATTGAAACTCGATGTCATACCCTGATATTACAGCGTTAAATTCATCACTTTTTACGGATTAAGCTTCATGAAAAATCTCATTGTCGCGTTGAGTGTTACCGCTTTTTCTCTGCCGCTTTTTGCCAATAACGTGGTCATCAGCACGGGCGGACGCGGAGGCTCTTACTTCGCAACTGGAGAGAATCTGGCCGAGGTACTCGCCGAGTACGACTACACAGCGGAAGCCGTCAAGAGCCGTGGCTCAATCGAGAATATCGAGAGAGTATCATCGGGTGAGGCAACTCTTGGTTTTACGCAGCTGGATGCACTGGCGTGGTGGATGAACCGCAATCCAGAGCAGGCCAGCAGCCTGAAACTTCTGGGCAGCCTGTACCCGGAATGCGTCTATGTGGCTGTCAACAGGAAAGGCGACATTGATGACGAAGATGATCTGCAAAGCGACAAGGCCAATGTCGCAGTGCAGAAACGCGGGTCAGGTTCAGCGGTTAGCTGGTCCTACATGCAGGACCTTGAACCGGACTTCGCCAGGGGCGCCACGTTCTTTCAAGGTGGCTTGCAACTGCTTAACGAGATCGGGAACAATCCTGACGCCGAAGTCAATGCCTTCTTGTGGGTCAGTGATCCACTCAACCTGGAGCAACGTTTCCTGAAGACGGTACTGGAGAATGACAACCTGGAACTCATCGACCTGAAAGACTGGGACTTGAATGACAAACACCCAGAGCTGGGTGTATCCATCTACCGCTTTGAGGAGCCAGAGATTGCGAAGGGCTTTATCTTCGACAAGGAACTCAACACCATCTGCATGGACGCTGTTGTGATTGGCAGCGCGTCCGCCGATGGCGACATGATCGATGATGTCGTGGATGTGTTGACGTTAAATAGAAATCGCCTGTTCAAGCGGTAGTTAAGTCAACCGCCAGATACCGCGTTGCGTATCTGGCGGCGGTGAGCAGTGGTCAGTCGCAGGCAGCAATCACGAGAATTTCAACTCTGAGAATTTCTCGTGCAAGCTTCGCTTCTCCGCAGGCACGAGCGGGCGCGTGGCCATCGGGTACCCAGGCGTTCCAGACGGTGTTCATGGCGGCAAAATCGGACATGTCTGCCAGCCAGATCGTGGTTTGTAACAGCTTCTCGCGAGAGGATCCTGCGCGCTCCAGCAGAGCGTCGACCTTGTCGAGACAGCCTTGAGTTTGCTCCTCTATGGTATCGCCTTCGCAGACCTGTCCAGACAGATATACAACGCCGCCGTGTTTAACGATGGCACTGCTGCGTTCGGAGGTATTAATACGTTCAATCATGATTCGAGTATTCGCGTGGGTTAAAAAAAAACGATATCGTCAGGCACTTAACGATTGGGCAAGAGACCACAGTGCTGTATCAATCTCGACGCTATCAGGAATGAGTCGATTCGTACCGGGCAGCCTGGCATTATCTTGTTCATCGACAGCGTCCGATAGCCTGGCCAGTCGATCCCAGAATGCATCCCCTGAAATGGCCGTGGGGTCGAGAAGAAAATAGAATTGCCCCAGATCATGCGGTGGGCCCTCCGGCAGTTTGAGCCCTTTGACATCCAGCGAATTCACACTGCCGGTTATTGCCGCTGCCAGAACCTCTGCCATGAGTCCGAAGCCATAGCCTTTGTAACCGCCGGTTGATACCAGTGACCCCTTCAACGCAGCGTTTGGATCCGTTGTAGGTTCTCCGGCTTCATCCACGGCCCAGCCTTTCGGAATAGTCTCTCCGGCCGCTGCTGCCATGGTGATCTTGCCCAGGGCGACAGCGCTCGTGCTTTGATCAAATTGGAAAGCCAGCCCACCTTCTCTGGCGGGAACAGACAACGCGATCGGGTTGGTACCCAGCACCGCCTTGTTTCCACCAGGCGGTGAGACCACGGCGGATGCATTCGTGAAGCCGATACCCAGCAAGCCGGCCTCAGCGATTTGTTCCGTGAAATATCCCAGTGATGTGCAGGTGTGCGAATGGCAGATAGCCAACGAACAGGTGCCAGCCTCTTTCACCACGGCCAGCGCTTCGGGCAAAGCGCGGGAGAATGCCGGCTGTGCAAAACCGAACCCGGCATCGGCCTTGACGATGGCATTTTTCGGCCGTGAGATTAGCGGTTCAACGGTGCCGTTGACCCGATTGGATGTTAGCTGTGTGCAATAACTTTCCAGGTAGTACAGACCGCAGATCAAGTTGCCTGTGGCTTCTGCCTTGCGTACAGCGCGCGAAACTTCCACGGCTATCCATTCCAGAGCACCGTGTTTGATCAGCGCTGCGATGGAAGCAGCTTCAATGTCATCGAGAGACACCCGTGTGTAGCCCATACTCGAATTTTCCTGTTGATGTTTGTCAATTATCCCGGGACGCCCCACGTGTCGTTCAAACGATATCCGTGTGGCCATGGGTCGCTGGGGTCAAGCATATGCTGATGGGTGCCGGTTATCCAACCTCGACCGGTAATCTCCGGAATGATGGCCGGCGAATCACCCACTTGAGCAACCGCTGCGATACGCCCATGAAAGGTGGACCCGATAATGGATTGCGCGCGTAGCGTATCGCCGATGGCCATTCTTCCCTGTGCGTGCAGCAAAGCCATGCGCGCCGACAGCGCGGTGCCTGTGGGTGAGCGGTCAATTTTGCCCGGCTGAATAGCAACGGCCGCTTTGGTTTGTAAACCGTTGTCACTCTGTTCAAGCTCGCCGGCAAACAGGCAAAAGGAAATGTGTTTCCAATCCGGATGGGTTGGGTGAGAAAACCCCAGTTGTTCATTGGCTGCCCGTGTAATTCGGATGCCCAGTTGGGCAATATCACGCGCCTCAGCAGGTTCTATGGCAAACCCCAGATCATGTGAATTTACGATAACGAAGCTATCTCCTCCGTAGGCGGTGTGCACGTTGAGTGTCCCCAGCCCGGAAACGTCCAGGGGCACATCCCGTTGATCCACGAAGCTGGGCAGGTTCTGCACAGTGATACGTTCCGCTTTGCCGTTGTTGCAATGGGCAACCACCTGCACCAAACCACCCGGTGCTTCCAGCGTCAGCTCGGTTACAGGCTCGGTCATTGGAAAGATGCCACTGTCCAGAAGCACAGTGGCAACGCAAATGGAATTTGATCCTGACATCGGAGGGGTGTATTCAGGCTCCATAATGATGAACGCTGCGTCGGCTTCCGGGTTCTTCGGAGGCACTAACAGGTTGACGTGTCGAAAGACACCTCCACGAGGCTCGTTCAACATGAAGTTCCGCAGCGTCTCGTCTTGCTCGATAAACGCGCGTTGATCCCAGAGTGTGTTGCCCGGTGGAGGGGCCACTCCGCCGACAATAACATCGCCGACTTCGCCCTCAGCGTGAGCCGATATCACGTGGATGGTTTTACAACTGCGCATGGGAATATATCAACAAAAACGAAAACGGCAGGATAATGGTGAAGAACACGGCAGAACGCTAAGCGAAGCTGTTTGTTCGAATCATAGAACAGATAGGTGCCTCTCAGGAGCCCGCGGCGCAGAAATTATTGATTCGAACTATGACTTTCCGGTGTTTCGGGTAATCTGAATAATCGAGAACTCTGCGGGTTTCAACGGGGCAAAGCCGATCTCAATGTTCAAACGTCCCTGACTGATATAGGCGGATAGCCAGTTTTTCTGATCAAACGTTGCCATTACCGGCATACACAGGATGTTAAAGCTGTTTGGTGCCCTATCCGCCAGCGTATACAGGCCCGTTGCCGTAGTGCCCGCGGTCAGGTCGGCTGGCGAGCCCAGTGCTGAGGCACTGCTGATATCCATGGAGCTGTTGCCGCCGCGGAATTGACCCGTCCTGAATGCTTCATGATCCACCCGAGTATAGATAGCGGGGTTCAGGATGGAATCAGCGGGTTCTGGAATGTCCTCTGACGTTGTCCGTGCCGGCTGGACGGCGTACACTGTGACAAGCAGCGATTGCTTTTCAATGATGTTAGTCGAGTTGCCAGCTGCGTCAAATGCGCTGATTGATCGGTACTCCTCAACGTTGATCACCTTTACATCGGTTGTGGTGTCCAACGGTGCAGACAACTCACGCACCACCAGATCGAACGTATCATTGCCAGCCGGTTGCGTGGCAATTTGAATCTGATTGCCCCAATGGCCAGGTCCAGACGCCGCCAGCGATATATGGTCAGTAGAGCCAATGGCTACCGTATCGCCTGTGAGTTGAATTCTAACAACCCAGGCAACGCTACCACCGTTAGCAAAAAACTGACGTATGCCGTCACTGGCCTTGCTCCGTTGATTGATTGCACCGAATACAGACATGAACTGACCCACACTCGTCACTTTGATCGGCTGATCAATCGGGCCTCTATCAAAGACATCGACGAAGGCTGCCACCGTGGTTGGTAAAGCCGTGATGGTGTGTGGTCTACGCGGTGTTTCTTCTGTATAAACTCCAGGATACAAGGGTGTCACTGGCATGGTATAGCTCCCATGAATGGCCGTCAGTCTTCAGCCGATTTCCGTCAGTTTGTTGGATATTCTGTCAGTTGTCCACTTAGCGCAAGGTATCAGTGCGAGCGTGCTCAAGCGCTACGGAGCCCTGCTGAAATTTGGTGACGTCGCTAATCTGCTCAGCAGTATTGGCCGATCTACCCGTGTAGTGACAGCAGTGAGAGACTGTGCGAAGGCCAGACCTCTTTAGTAAACTGGCAGCGTGCTCAATGAGAGTGCGTTTGAAGGAGTATTGATATGGCTGTACTTAAGATAGTGCCCAATATTGCAGCAGGCGATACTGCTAAGGCGACATCGTTTTA
>CALLPU010000123.1 GCA_938016235.1 uncultured Granulosicoccus sp.
CTCAGGTGCTTTCGCTTCCGTATCTCGCGGATAAACCAATACCGTTACCGTGGCATCGTCTGTGTTTTGTGCCTCATCCTGTGCGGTGTAGTTAAACGACGTTGTACCCTTGAACGGGCCTGGCGCATGAAGAAAACCGGGCAGGAGCGATGATCCTGTAAAGATGCCCCAGAGGAGGAAGATGGTTGCAATGGAAATGAAACCGGCTAACCGGTTTGGCCGCACCGCACTCTCATCGCCAAACGTGACCGTTTTTCGAGCGGCATAGCCGCGCAAACGCGCTCCCTGAACCAGCTTGGTAACAACGAGAAAGGAGATCAGAAAGATGGCGACATAAATGAGTAGTGGAATCATGCTGAATCCTCCGTGGTTCCCATAATCTCCTCTTCCATGTCCCAGATCATGTTGAGAATTTCTTCGCGCTTGACCGCAAAATCCGGATGCTTTTTGACCTCCCGCAAATCAGCTTCAACACCAAGCTCGGCGAATGGCAAACGGTATTCAGTGTGAATACGACCCGGGCGTGGCGCCATGACGATCAGCCGCTCACCCAGCAGCAAAGCCTCTTCCACCGAGTGAGTAATGAGAATGATGGTTTTGCCGGTTTCTTTCCATAGCTTGAGCACGAGGCTCTGCATCTTTTCCCGGGTTAATGCGTCCAGAGCGCCCAGTGGCTCATCCATCAAAATAACATCGGGATCATTAGCCAGACAACGCGCCAATGCAACCCGTTGCTGCATGCCGCCGGAGAGTTCGTATACCGCCTTATCCTTGAATTCCTTTAAACCAACAACGTCCAGCAGATGGTTAACAACGATGGCTTTTTCTGTTTCAGGCGTACCCTTCATCAGCAAACCAAAACCAACGTTCTCTCGAACCGACATCCATTCGAACAACGCACCCTGCTGAAAGACCATACCGCGTTCTGCGTCCGGTCCGATGATGTCGTGATCATTAAGCGTCAGCTTGCCGCCTGTCGGGGCCAGAAACCCCGCGACAATATTCAATAACGTGGTTTTACCGCAGCCCGACGGTCCGAGAACACTGAGCAATTCACCCGCCTGTAACGTCAGCGAGACATCCTGCAATGCCTGCACCGCATCACCGTTAGGCAGATCGAAGCGCATCGACAAGTTTTCAATTGAAAGTGTTCCCACAAATTTCTCCTAGAACCTGAACGAGCGAAAGATGATTTTCGCAGGGTTTCTAAAAACACGCCACCGGTACTGAATCAATCAGCACCGGTGGCGCGCAACACGGTTTGTGAAAACCCGATACTACATGCCTTGGGCGGCTTCCAGAGGTCCGGTGTTCACTGCATCTTCGTAGCTATCCAGCGCAGAATCAATTGAACCGGCTTCAACGAATACATCAGCTACACCTTTCATGAATGTGGCGGCGTTACCACCAAACCATTTTTCAGAGAGCTGCTCTTCGATAGTCGGAAATTTCATGGTGGAAATCGCGGAGCGCGCAGCTTCCAAGTCCATACCGGATTGCTCTGCTATAACGCCAAGCATCTCATCAGTCGGGTTAGCGGCCCACTCAGCGTTGGCTGCCGCAGTCACTGATACAAACTTCGCAACAATATCGCCATTCTCTGCGATGAAGGCGGCAGGAGCTGACGTGACGTCGAATACCAGTATACCCAGTTCCTCTTTCTCCTCGCCTGTGAGCAATACGTTACCGTATTCCTTCATGCGGGACAAACCACCGCCGTAACCGCACGCGAAATCAACCGCGCCCTGGCTCAGTGCAGCCGCACCTTCAGGGGGCGCCATATCAACGACTTGCAGGCTGGCAATATCCACTCCGAAATGCGCCATTTGACGCAAGAAGCCGTAGTGAGCGGCCGTACCAAGTGGAACAGCGACCTTCTTGCCGGCCAGTTCCGACACGCTGTCCTTGTCCATTTCCAGGTCAGCCCCAAATACGCAGTTGTCGTTGTCGGAGTAGCTCACTGCCACATCAACTACCTGAATGTCCTGACCGCCAGATGCAGCTACGACAAAAGGAGGTATACCCTGCGAGACAGAGATATGGACATCGCCGGAAGCCATCGCAGCACTCATTGCGGTGCCGGTCTCAAAGGAAACCCAGTTGACTTTCATGCCCAGCGCTTCAGCGTAGGCGCCTTTTGCCTTGGCCGACATCATGGGCATTGGCCACTCGAGGAAATATCCCGCTGTGATCTCTTCAAGTTCCTGAGCGGTAGCGGCTTGTGATGATAGTGCTGCAATCGTGCCCGCTATCAGTGCGCGCGTGGTGGTTCGTAAAAACATACTGGTCTCCTAATCAAGGTTAAAAACTGCCGGTGCCGATTACAAGCAACGCCCGTAACCGAACAATATGTCAGTTTTATATTTCAAAACAGCTATTTCGCGAAACGAGACTAAAGCCGGATACCCGTGAAGGTCAACGACTTTCTTGCGCATGCGATGAAATACTGTCGTTTTCGAGAAACCAATGGGCACAGATACGCGGTGTCAACACATCACTGTTTGACAGTTCGCAGTTTTGCCAGACCCGAAAGCAGAACTATAGTGTGACTCAGGAGGATATCTTGCCAATCACGGCATTGCCCGATCAGGAAGCGAGCTTCAGGTAGGACTAGTCAGCGTCTGATTCTGCCAGGGTTGTAGTGGCAATGGCCCGCTCGATTTTCTCTCGAATGGCGGCCTTGTCTGACGATCTGAAACCGATGTGGCGTTCGATGAATTGCCCGTTACGATCGTAGAGATACGAGGTTGGCATTCCAGGCACCTTGAACAACGACGCCAACGTTCCAGCAGGGTCATAAACAATGTCGAAAGGCGTTTCGAAATCAGCCAGAAAGCCATCCGCATCGGCTCGCTGCTCATCCACGTTGATGGCAACGATGGTCAGATCATCACCAAACTCTCGTACCATGTCGGCCATGAACGGAAATGAGGCTCTGCACGGACCGCACCAGGAGGCCCAGAAATCCACATAGACCACCTTGCCCGCGTAATCAGACAAGTCGAAGTCATCGGTGACAGGCGCGTCTTCTGCCGCTGACAAGGCTGCGCTTGCGAACACAGCGATTCCCAACAACACTGCAAGGATACGTAACTTCATGAGACAACACCCGGTGAACCATCGTCACATGGGGCAACAATATCCGTGCCTGTAAGAGCGGCGTAATCGGGTTTGTAACAACGCGATGAGCAACATGGCCAATGACCCGGCTGAAAACGCGCCGCCACCTGAGCTGCCCGAGCTCGGCTGTGGTTGAACGCCGGCAACGGCTGCGTCAGCGAAGTCCACGGCATCGGTAATAGTCTGAGCCACCTCCTGCCGGGAAGCACTGCTACCGGCCGGACACAGATCGGTGGCAATGGCAGCGTCGGCCAGGCAGACGTCCAGCGCGTGTTGACCTTCCCTGATCAACTGCAACTGTGACCCGCTGCCACACGCCACAACGTCACGAAGCTCTGTCAGCGGCTCCATATCAGCATTCAGGTCCAACAGTTCCCTGCCGGCCAGGGCATCGCATAAACGCACTGACTGACGCACCTCAACCAGTTCATCAGCAACGCCATGAACCACCATCAAGGGTGGTGGCGTCAGGGAGCTTTCCACAATGCGGATCGGGAAGCTGTTTTCCGGCACTGGCGAGGCGCTGATGTCAACCTCTGCAGGCGCTACCCCAATGACTTTATCCAGTATGCCAAGACCCTGGGCATTGGTATACAAACCGGCCTGTGCCCGCAGCGCAAAGTCGGTGAAATCGGTAGGGGGGTAATACAGTACGCCGCCGGCCACGAGCTCCGGATGATTAACGGCCAGCGATAACGCCAGATGGGCCCCGGCAGATTGCCCGAAAACCACAGGCTTGGTAGAACTGCCAAATGCATCTGCGTTAGTGCGCACCCATTGCAGGGCTGCTTCGGCATCGTCGGTGATTTGCTCGATGGTCGCCCCATGGCAGGCCGGGCTGCCGTCCGAATCGCCCAGTAGCCGGTAGAAGGGCGCATACACCACAAAGCCCCTGTCAGTGTAATGAGGCACGGTCAACTCCAGCCCGAAAAAACCAAACCCTCTGGAGCTCCAGCTGCCACCGTG
>CALLPU010000124.1 GCA_938016235.1 uncultured Granulosicoccus sp.
CCAACCTGGGTTTCATGAACGCGTGAACTAAAACAACAGCTGCCCTCTAAGTCAGGATGACAGGCCAGTGATCACTTGGCGATTGTTACTCAGGCTATCTTTAATGATGTTCATCCGCTACCGGAAAATCATCTGTGTCACGCGCGGCCTGATGGCGTTGAGTACACTCGCGCTCAGCCTCCCTGTATTGTCCGACGAACCCTCTGAAGCGCAGCTTCTATTGACTGACTACTTCGACAAGGCAGCGGTCTGCGCCACAGCGTCAGTCGAGGCAATCAGTGAACCTGCGCCCTCGATTGTGAGTATTCTCCTGGCCATTGAACCCGTCACACAACGTGGCCTGCTAAAAATGAGCCTGGAACAAAAGGATGACTGGTTCAGCCTGCACTGCCCACCACAGTTCCATCCGGTATGGCAACGGCAACCCGAGCTCGCCGATATCGTTGTGACAGGCTCCCTGGCCGTCGATGAGGTGCACGAATTGAGTTGTGTGCAATACCAGAACGCAACCTACAACCGTATAAAAGACGCCAGGAACAGAGTGCGCAAGCGGCTCGACGAGCTATTTGATAACTAGTGTCCTAACGCTTGTAAACTGCCCCACATAACTAGTGGGTCGTGCGGTCACTGATCCCACAACACGTTTTCCTGACTGGCCTGCGCCGCTTCCAGCAACTCTATCAGTGGCCCGGCACGAGTGCTGAGCGCAACGGGTGGTTTTTCATCGGATGAACCATCCGCCGGTAATGAGCCATCGTCAACCGGTGTATTCGCATCAAGTCTGGCAAGACCTGAGCGCAAAGTTTCCAGCGCACCCGCAATATCCGGGGCCATGATAGCCCCCGGCACATTGCCGCTTTGCCCCATTAACTTCAGCAGCGTTACTGCGGAATCACCAAACATCGTGATATCCGAGTAGGCGTTTGTTTTGAACGTTACCAGCACGTGAGCCTCAGCTAAAATGACGTATATGGCTGACTTTAACACACACGTTTTCGGCGCTGCGGCTGTTGTCAGTTTAGGGGCAACTTGCTGTACAAAACTATTGTCGTTGAGCATGACAGATGGGCTCATGCTTACCGTGGCGGGTCTCGTTGGTGGCATTCTGCCCGACATTGACCTCAAGCAATCACAGCCCTCTCGCGCACTGTTCTCACTGCTCGGGCTGGTAGCAGCACTCGCCTGGCTGTTTGCCAACCTGGCAGACTACACGGGTATAGAACTATGGCTTGGTGCCATTGTTGTATTTTGCGTAGTCAGATTACCACTATGGTGGCTCTTTCATTCGGTTACCACGCATCGTGGCATCCTGCATTCGCTGATTGCAGCACTCATGGCGGGGGTATTAATGTGTGTGGTTGCCTGGCAATACCTGGGCGCGAGTGCACTGCAAAGTTGGCTACTGGGATGCTTCATGTGCCTGGGCTACCTGATCCACCTGACACTGGACGAAATTTACAGCGTTGACTTCACCGGCGTTCGAATACGCCGTTCATTCGGCAGCGCTCTCAAGCCACTGGACGTCAGTCAGCTACCCGCCAGCTGTCTCGTTATCTTCATCACAGGGGTAGCCTGGTTCTGGCTACCGCCCTATGAAACCGCATGGAGTCAGTGGCAGGCCGCCTACGGATACTGGCAGACGGCGCTGGTGCCTGGCTGGCTCTACTCACATCCCTGAGGGTGCGTATCAGGACTGTACCTTCAAGCGCTTCAGCGCTTCATAGGTAATGCCACCCCGGTCTATACCTTCTTCCACCTGATATCGTTCTATGGCTCGCATGGTGGTGTTTCCGACCACACCATCGATCGGTCCGGGATCAAACCCTTCACGTTTCAATGCGCGTTGCAGAGACGTTACCAGTTGCGGAGTCATATTCGCTTTACAGAGCACCTTGCGCCATTCAACCTTGGCAGGCGATGTCTCGATTTGTGAGGTCACTGTTTTCGTTCTGGCCGGGATAGTAATACGACGTTCGGATGCGGGTGACACCAGTCTGTCCACTTGAATCGTTTGATAACGAGCCGGTATCGAAGACGTCTTGACAGTCGCCGGCTTGCTGATAACCTGCTTGGGAACACTGGCGAACTCTGCAGGCCGTTCCGTCATGCACACTTCGCGACCGGTCGCCACAGCATCTTCGTCGGCCGCTTCACCCTTGGCCAGCCAGAAGAATACGGGGTCGGCCACTTTCACGCGCTTTTGAACCGAGGTAAATTCGGCGGGTATCTCCACGCGCTGTTCGGAAGCTGGACGCACCAGGCGCTCCACTTTCACCGTTTTGTACACCGCCGGGATGTTGATGGTCTTGGTCGTTGCCGGCGTGTCCAGCACGGTTTTAGTCAGTGTTTCGTAGCGAGCCGGCACCTCAACCAGACACATCACTTCACCCGTAGCGTTGTCTACGCGCTCTATAACACCACAATCGTCCTGCCAGACGCTACGCGCGGGCTCAACCAGCACGGACTCTGTCTGGGTACGATAAACAGCCGGCACATCAACCACCTCGCTGGATGCTTCTTTGACGACGATTCGCTCTTCCACCGTTTCATATTCTGCAGGCAGAATGGTTATCTCTTCCGAGGCTGGCCTTGTCATGACACGCTGCACTTTGGTCTCGTACTGGGCCTCCTTGAAGAACTCGACGAAACAGCCACCCGGCTCTACCGCATTCGTATCGACACCCGAGCGCGCAATATGCTCGATGGCATCAGGACTGGCGGGCAATGTGGTGTTGCCTACCTTGGTGGTCCAGCTTCTCTCGGCTGCCAGCACCTCCACTTCGTCCGCATCGTTGGAGAACTGAGTAGGTATCACGTCCAGTTGCTGAGACGACTCCTTCACCACGATGGACTGCTCGACCTTTTCGTATTGAGCTTCGATAGTCTCTATACGTTCAGACGCTTCCTGAACAACGACTTCCTCGCTCCGCGTCGTAAATTGAGCCGGTGTTATGACTTTGGCGTAACACTCGCCAGGTTTTGCATCAGGCAAAATCTGCGTGTTGTCGATTTGCTGAGCACTTGCCGGTAACGCAACGGTGAGCGTGCAAACTACGCCCAGCAACGGATGGATTAATTTACGCACAATGAAGAACTCCACTTGTTCGTTGGTACAGCTATGGTTGTTAACGTGATTGTCGTACGCCCAGCGACTTAATTCAATCATTCTGCGCAGTACTTCACTAAAGAGCGTTAGATCGTCGAAACATTGACGGATTAACGCGCCATGCGTGACAAGCGTACGACACCTGCCAGCAGGAAAAGCCACAGTGCTGCGCCGCCCCCCTTGCGCGGCGCCGGTTCGGCAGGTTCCACCGGTTCCGCATCTCCCGGCACCTGAGGATTGAGAGGCTCTGCATCCTCAGCATCTGCTACGCCATCATCATCGGAATCAGCTTTCAGCGGATCAGTACCTGCGATAATTTCAGCACCATCATTCACCGTGTCTGAATCACTGTCCGCGTTGACAGGACTGGTACCTCGCACCACTTCATCAGCGTCATCCAGACCATCTTCATCCGTGTCTGCCACCAGTGGGTTAGACATCCAGGTCAGAACCTCGGCATCATCGTCCAAGCCATCATCGTCCGTATCTACCAACGTTGGATCGGTATTGTGCGTGTTGATTTCATCACCGTCGGTGAGTCCGTCATCGTCTGTGTCAGCGACCAGCGGGTTACTACCTGCATCCACCTCATCACCGTCTGTAGCGCCGTCGTTGTCGCTATCTGCACGTAAGGGGTCAGTATTGTATATCGAGGTTTCCTCGGTATCGCTCAAACCATCACCATCCTGATCAATGGCCACACCCAGATCCAGTGTTTCGTGCGAATCAGTCTCACCGCCACCGCCTTTGGTGACACTGCCCCCGACGAGGTGCCAGGTAGATCCTATGGTTGCCGCGCCGCCGCTATGCCGGGCGGTCATCAGTGACTGCAGTGAGCGCCACTGATCAGTCTTCACGTTGTAGGCTTCTGTTGTCTTGAATGCGGTGTTTTGCGCATTGCTCTCACCACCCGCTACCAGCACCTCATCGCCAGCCGCCGTGGCCACGGTACCGGCTCGACTTGTAGGTATGCTGGCACCCGTGCTCCAGGCATTGGTGGAAAAACGGTAAACATCTGTAGCCGCTATGGTGTTGGTGAATGGATTGGGCTGCGTGGTTGCCCTTCCACCGGCAGCTACTAGCCGACCATCAACGACAGCGGCTGCAAAGTGATCACGCGCGTTTGGGGCATCGGGCAGCACTTGCCAGTCCCCTGTTACCGGGTCAAAACTGTCAAACCAGTCAACGGCCCCGCCGTTATGCCCCTGTGTGTTACCTCCAAGCACATAAATCTTGCCGTCTCGATAAACAGCTGCCGCCGCGCCACGACGACGTGCGACTGGCATTGACCCTTCGGTTGACCATTGTTCAGTTACCGTGTCGAACACGTAAATTTCCGCAACGCTCGGCTCGTTCGGGTAACAACAGGTAAATGCAGCCAGCGCATAGATCTTCTGACCCACGGCCACCGGTTGAAAATGATGTAACTCAACAGGCGGATTACCCAGGTTGCGCCATCGCCGGGTAGCCGGGTCATACACTTCTACCGGGCGCATCTGACGTCCACCCAGCAGGTACAGCTTGCCATCCACGTTCACGGCAGCGGCTTCGTGCCGCGCCGTCGATGACGAGCCGTCAGACGTTGTCACACTTTGCCATGCAGTGTTGGCGCCGGTCTGGGCCAGTACCGCTGCCGACAAGCAGACTACACACAGCACAACGGACAAGTACAGCGAGGAAAAAGTTGGCATCGAGCGACAAGGTTCCTTCAAATTTGCCATTGCACTGCAAATTCTGTCCCAGACTTTGTGCCGGTTTGGTAAGGCGCGGTTCAGCCAATGGTCATATTGGCTCAGGTACCGTTGAGCCATGAATACTGACGCCACCGATAACACGCTCGCCGGCACCCGTCATGTGCTGCAACGCACCGGGTTTTCAGAATCTGTCACCACGGTAGATCAGACTCGCGCCATGTCATTGGCCGCATTACTGGAAAGGCGCCTGCACTCTACCGAGCCCGTCAGTCCTCTGACACCGCCTGGCTGGGTCAACGATCGTATTGCGGCCCGGCCAGACATGAAAGCCATGAGCGATATGGACAAGCGCTCGACACGCGCAACTATCCGACAGCGGCAGAACCAGCAGATCAAGGAGCTGCGCATCTGGTGGATCAACAGCCTGATTCAAACGAGGAACCCGCTAGGCGCAAGGATGACACTGTTCTGGCAAAACCACTTTACGTCTCAACATCGAAAGGTGCGTCACAGCCAACTCATGTATCAGCAACAGCAATCGTTCATGCGGCATGCCACTGGCAATTTCGGGGCGTTGCTGGACGACATGCTGCGGGATCCTGCACTGCTGATTTATCTGGATAACAGAGTGAACCGGCGCAAGAAGCCCAATGAAAACCTGGCCCGTGAGTTACTTGAGCTCTTTGCTCTGGGTGAAGGTCAGTACCGTGAGAAAGACATTCGCGAACTGGCCAGGGCTCTGACCGGGTTAAGCGTCGATAAACACATGGAGTTCCGGTTCAACCAGCAACATCACGATCCCGATGAAAAAAACCTGCTGGGCAGCAGCGGGCACTTCGGACAGGAAGAGGTGGTAGCGATTCTGCTGGCACACCCGGCGACGGCCACGCACCTGGTTAACAAGCTGTGGCGTCATTTCATTTCAGAAACGCCCGACGCCAGGCTTGTTGACTCATGGGCTGCTGCCTACAGAGACTCTGACTACAACATGAAGGTTGTGCTGGATATCTTGTTCAGCAGTGACGCATTTCATCATCCCGACTCGCATGGGCGGCTTATCAAGTCTCCAGTGGAACTCATCGTTGGCGCTCATCGCGTGCTGGACGTGCCTCCTGTGGATGGGAACAGCCTCGTCCGGGCCAGTCGTTCGATGCAACAAATACTGTATGAGCCACCAAACGTACAAGGCTGGGTAGGCGGAACTCACTGGATCAATGCCCATACATTGCTTGCCCGTAAACGCTTTGTGACGTTGATGCTGCGAAACGATGCCATCTCCTTCAACACGCTGCAGGGAGCTCTGACGGAACCCGAGTTGCACGCAGCGTTGTTGCCGGCAGGCTTGAGCACCATTGACAGGTCCAGAAACGAACATCCCATCAAGATGGCCCTTCGCTCACCAGCATTCCAACTTAGCTGAGATCTGCCCCATGAACAGACGCACATTCATCAAGGCTTTGGCTGCAGCCGGCATCAGCACCCCGGCGCTGTCCGGCATGGCCAGTACCGAGTACGCCAATCCACGTTATCTCATCCTGATCGAGTTGCAAGGCGGGAACGACGGATTAAACACGGTGATACCGTTTAGCGACCCGCTTTACACTGCACTAAGACCCACCATCGGCATCAAGCGCGATGATGTTATTCAACTGGATGAAACTACCGGTCTTCACCCGGCACTATCTCCGCTCATGCGGCTCTGGAACAAGAATGAGGTAGCCGTGATTCAGGGTATCGGTTACCCGGAGCCTAATCGGTCGCACTTTCGTTCCATCGAAATCTGGGAGACAGCTTCCGAGTCAGACGAGACGCTACTGGACGGCTGGCTCAGACCTCTAACAGCCTCGATACCGCATCGTCAGAGCAACACCATCAAGGCGCTTGCACTGGCAAACGATCAAGGACCCCTTGCCGGTGCAACCCACGATACGGTTGTGTTCAACGACCTGAACAGCTTTGTCAAACAGGCTCAGTTACTGACCACGCATGAGCCAGGACGGGAAAACAAGGCATTACAACACCTGTTGACCATCGAAAACACAGCAAGATCGGCAGCGCACAGCTTTGCAAAAAGACTGGACAATGAACATTCCAAAGCCACTGGCGCGTTACCCGGGAACGCGCCAAAGCTTGTGAAACAACTGGATCTCATCGCACGATTGATTGAAGGCGATGCCGGACCTCAGGTATTCAAAGTGGAGCTAGGCAGTTTCGATACGCATGCCAACCAGCTAACACGCCACGCTGCCCTGATGAAACAACTCTCGCAGGGGCTATCGCATATTGAGAAAAGCCTGTCTCAATCAGGCCACTGGTCTAACGTACTACTCATGACCTATTCCGAATTCGGCAGACGCGCGGCTGAAAACGGTAGTGCAGGTACCGATCACGGTACCGCCGCTCCCCACTTCATGGTGGGAGGTTCCGTCAAGGGTGGGCTGTACGGTAAAAACGCGCAATTGGGCAAACTGACAGACAACGATATCGTCTTTGATATTGATTTTCGCTCGTTGTACAGCACGGTGTCACGCCATTGGTTTCAGCAGGCGTCGGGGGATACACCCTACGCTGATTTCGCCACCTTGCCCGTATTACGGAGCGGATGATTCAGGAGATTGTGCGAGCCTTTCAACCAGAGCGGCCAGCTTGTCGACCCCAACGGCAATCTTGTCGGCCGGAATCGAAGAAAAACCGAGCCGGCAGAAATTTCCCGGACCATCGTGGCTGGCAAAGTAGTTGTCACCGGCATTGATCACGATGCCGTGCTCAGCAGCCAGTTGCTCCAAAGCCACTGACGATACGTTCTCTGGTAGTCGAACCCAGAAGGATGATCCTCCAAACGATGGCGCCATCGATGAAAAGAGATCGTGT
Organism: uncultured Granulosicoccus sp.; assembly: GCA_938016235.1. Taxonomy (GTDB): domain Bacteria; phylum Pseudomonadota; class Gammaproteobacteria; order Granulosicoccales; family Granulosicoccaceae; genus Granulosicoccus. The sequence continues at coordinate 7,672 of CALLPU010000124.1, forward strand.
TTCTTTAACGCCTCATCCATGATTTGCCATCGAGACTTAAACGATTGTGTCAGGCGGAGCAGGGCTGAATCGTGATGTCCCAGCGATAGAAAGTGCGCTACCGTACGCTGATTGTTTGTGGGCGGATGACGATACATCAGGCGTCTCAGGGCTCTCGCCTGACGGATGAATCTACGAGGGCCCACCATGAAACCCACTCGCAGACCCGGTGCCAGAGTTTTGGACAAGCTACCGACATAGATAACTCGATGTTCCGTATCCAGGCTCTTCAATGCAGGCGTTGGCTTGCCGACAAAATTCAACTCGCTTTCGTAATCGTCTTCGACGATGGTCACATCATGCAGGCTGGCTTGTTCCAACAGGCTTTTTCGAGCATTCAACGGCATGGTCGTTGTGGTGGGACACTGATGACTCGGCGTTACGTACATCATTTTGCAGTCACTGAGTCTTTCATCAGTTTCTACACCATTCTCGCCAACCGGAAACAGAACTCGATTTTTCGTGTACAGGCTGAATATATTGCGGGCATCCACGTAACACGGGTCTTCTATACCAACGATACTGGATTGGTCCAGCAACAATTGCGCAATCAGAAATAGCGCATTCTGTGCACCCGTGGTAATGAGTATCTCTTCCTTGTCTGCCCAGACACCTCTCCGCGGCAGCACACGTGTATGGATTTGTTCCACCAGCAGATCATCGTCGTGATCCACCCTGTCCTGGGTCCAGCGACTGATTGCATCTACCCGCAACGATAATCGACAGGCCTCACGCCAGTCATTGACTGGAAAGAGTGACGCATCTGCCTGCCCGTAAATGAACGGATACTCAAATTGCCGCCAGTTCAGAGGTCGATTGATGTTGCGCTGTTCAAGCAAATCGTAAACCGTTTGCGGTCCATCGACATCGGCGTGTTCCGAGGCTGATTCAGCCGACCTGGGCACCGGGCGCGGTGCATCCACACGACCATCGAGAATTTCCGGATTGACAAAATAGCCTCGGCGCTCGTGCGAGACAAGGTAGTTCTCATCGATCAGGTGCTGATAGGCCAGAACAACCGTATTACGGGCAACGCTTAGTTGCCTGGACAACTCTCTGGATGAGGGCAGCGGGATGTCCACGGGAATTCGACCATCCAGTATGGCTTTGACCAGCGCTTGTCTAAGCTGCGCCTGAAGACTGTGATCACTGTTGGCATCGAGTTTGAACAACTGATGCCACATCGGCTTCTCATGGGCTCTACCCACGCGTCCAGCCACCGGTGCCGTCCAGATCTGCCATCTCGAATTCCAGTTCGTCCACCGAATCGGGCAACTCGGATTCTGACAACGATGGTATGTCGAGTTCCCGTGACAGTGGAATACTCAAGCCGGCTCGTTGCCGTGTGGTTTTGGACAAGTGCTTCTGTGAGGTGCTTGATGCCACAGCAGCAGCGTTTCCATCGCGATTGTCCAGGTCCTGCGTACCGCTCTCGCTCTCGCCAATACGTTTGCTCAACACGGGTAGCTGATCTGTTTCCGACCATGACCCGGGTTTGCTCCTGGCCATTTCAAGTTCTCTGGATTTATTGGTTTTATAACTGGCGAAATCACGCTGTAGCCGAATCTGCTGATCTTCATACGACGACACCTGGGATTCCAGTGTTTGAATACGCTGTGCCTGGAGTTGCGAATGCACTTCCAGCGCCTCTTCGCGTTTGAGTGCAGCAGTTGCCCGATTGTTGGCTTCCAACAACGTACCCTGAAGCTTCTCGACACTGGACTGCGAGGACTGCAAGTCGTTTCTGGTAGCGGTATGCTCTCTGGCGAACTCAGAGCGAGCAGCTTCAATCGTGTTCCGGGCAGCACGCTTGGCACGAATCAACGCCAGACAGTATCCCATCACGGCACCCAGCAGCGTGGTGGCCGCAAGAGCTATCATCAGGGCTTGCGGTGTATCGGCGATCATTGACCTGCCTCCTGAGCAAACACTCTGACACGGTGAGCACCTAGCGCCAAACCGTCACCCGGTTCGATCTGGATGCGGAAACGCGCTTTCTCTATACCCCTGGTAACCAGATAGTCCACGATAGCTCGCCCCCTGTCGCGGCTCAAGATATTGTCGCTGGCCGTGCCTTGTGACTCGTTGGTGGCAACAGAGACTGTCACCGCTACCTCGGAGTATAGATACAGCGGATCAAACATGCGATCCAGGGAACGTTCTATTTCACGCGTGACGGTAGAACTCCCGTTTGAAAATCTGACTCTGGCCGACAAACCGGCTAGTACACTCAGTTCCTCGGCTCTCAACCTTTCATACTCGCGCAATTTTCGGGCAACAGCTGCTACCCTGGCGGCCTCGTCAGCTGCTGCCTGCTGCGCAGTCGCGTCAATATTTTGTTGTTCACGCGCATCAGCCAACTGTGTGGCCTCAGTGGCACTGGATTGTTCTGCAGCCAGCTGTTCTTCTCGCTCTCGCACGGCAGCCTGAGCTTCCAGTAACGCAGCTACTCGAGCAGCTTCCGCAACTGCTGCATCCTTTGCGTTTTGCTCAACACTCTCGCGTACAGTGGGAGTCTGTCGTGATGACTGCTGCTCTGCGGTGTCCAGCCTCGCTTGTAGTTCAGCTTGTGCCTTTTCCTGCGCAGCCGATTGTGCGGCGACTCTGGCAGCTTCGTCTCTCGCTGCAGCTCGGGCCGCCTCTTCTACCCGTGTCGCTTCCTCTTGCGCCAGACGTTCTGCCTCAGCTTTAGCCTGTTGTTCCTGCGCCAGACGCTCAGCTTCAGCCTTGGCCTGTTGTTCCTGCGCCAGACGTTCAGCTTCAG
>CALLPU010000125.1 GCA_938016235.1 uncultured Granulosicoccus sp.
TCCCCATGAACCAGCCACGTACTGATGCATTTTCGCGCAGCGAGGAGGGCCGACAAATTTCGGGTGGCAATGCTGCGTCGGTAAAAGCAAACCAGCGTTTTCCGACGCTGGAAAAATTGGCCACACTCGCTGTGTTGTTAACAGGTCTGGCGCTCACTGCATTCGTATTCAAACTGGTTAGCGATACGCACTACCAACGCGCACTGGATCGTTTTGAGCAGGGAGCAACGGATGGTGTCAATTCGCTCTCTGCCACGTTGCGTCAGCACACAAACCTTATCCTGGCGATGCAAGGGTTGTTTCACGCATCCGACTACGTATCGCGAACCGATTTTCGAAAATTCGTAGACACGCTGGATGCTGGAAAGCTGTTCCCGGGAACCTCTGGTTTGTCCTGGAACCAGCTGGTGTACGCGGATGAAATAGCCGCTTTCGAGGCAGAAGTCCGTTCTGATGATTCGCTGGTTGAAGGGGGGTACCCGGATTTTACCGTGCGTCCAGTGGTCGCCGGTGAAGATGTCATGGTCGTCAAGTACATCGAGCCCATGCAAGGCAATGAAAATGCATTCGGATTCAACAGCGCAGCCAACGCCGCGCGTTTTTCCGCTGTCGAAGAAGCCAGAGATACCGGTGCCCTGACGCTGTCCTCTCCCATTACGCTGGTACAGGAAAAAGGCTCACAAAAAGGCTATCTCATGATGTTGCCTACCTACCGTCCGGTGAGCCCCACCACGCTATCAGAGCGCCGTGCTGCGTTTAACGGACTGGCCGTTCTTGTTTTCAGGGTGGGTGATCTGATTGAAGCCAGCCGCATGCCTGAGTTCACGTATGTGCAGGTGAATGATGTAACCGGCGGCGTGGAGCCTTCTGTTGAGCAAGCCATCCATATCAGTGGTCAATTGCAGAACGATGCAGAGTTTCTTCAGGCAACGCGCAATATCACCATCGGTAATCGTTCGTGGGTGCTGATGTTTCAGGAGAGTCTCGAGCAGCGCGGATTCGGCGAGCGCTGGATTGAAGTGGTGATTGCGTGCCTGGGAATTCTCGTCAGTCTGCTGGCCGCCAGTCTGTATGGATCGCTGGCCAGTTCTCGTGAGCGTGCGTTAGCACAGGCGCAGACGCTGACCGTAGGGCTGCACGAGGCTAATGAAGAGCTGAGTCGATCCAATGCCGATTTAAGTCAATTTGCTCACGTGGCCTCCCACGATCTGCAAACGCCAGTCAGAAACGTCATTTCCGCAGTCACCTTGCTGGAGGAGCATCTGGGCGATGACATCGACAGCGAAACAGAAGAGTATCTGGGGTTTCTGCGCAAGTCTTCCGATAGAATGCGAACGCTGGTATCCGACCTGCTCGAGTATGCCAGGTTAGGCAGGGATGCAATCACCTTCGAACCGGTCGAACTGGACTCGATACTCAACGAGGTTCGGGAAACAACGTCGGAGCTCTGTTCGTCTTCCGGTACACAGTTGCAGGTTGGCCCGCTTCCTCGCATTGTTGGCGATGCCAGGCAACTTCAACGGGTGTTTGAGAATCTGGTAACCAACGCCATCAAGTACGCAGAGAAAGATCGTCCACCGCGTATTGTCATTGAACATCGCCAGGCTCAGCAAGATACTCAACAGCGGCATGGTTCATCGACTACAGATTTTATCGAGTTGACCGTCAGCGACAATGGCCAGGGTATAGAAGAGACGTTCCGTGACACGGTGTTTTTACCCTTCAGGCGCTTGCATCGTCATGATGAAATCCCGGGCTCAGGCCTGGGCTTGGGTATCTGTAAACAGATTGTCGAGCGGCATGGAGGCTCGCTATCCATAGAATCATCATCTGATCAAGGCACAACGTTCCTGATCACACTGCCTGACCGTCCTCATGTTCATGCATCAACGTAGGCACAACCCGTTATGAAGAAATCTGTTCGGATATTGCTGGTGGAGGACAACGAGCTCGATGTCCGCATGATCTTGCATAGCGCGAACAAAACCAAACTACGCAACAACTTTACCGTGGTGAACGACGGAATGTCTGCGCTGGAGCTGTTGCGCCAGACGCAGGATGCCGAGTTGCCGGATTTGGTTCTGCTGGATTTGAGCCTGCCGGGAATCACCGGAATGGAGTTGTTGCAAACCGTCAAGCAGGATCCTCGGTTACGTAAAATAACGGTCGTTGTGCTGACGAGTTCTGCCGCAACCAGCGATATCAAGCTGGCGTATGACTCCTATGCCGCAGCGTTTATCACCAAGCCTATAGACGTGTTGGGTTTCACTGAAATCGTGTCGGCCATCGATGATTTTTTCTTTGAGATCGTTACTTTGCCAGAAATAGCGGATGAGTGACTCGCTGGCGAACGCTGCGTCAAGGGTAGACACGATCTGTCTGATCGATGACTCTGATGACGAAGCCTTCCTTGCCCAGCGCCTGTTAAAACGCGAGAATATTCAGGTGACTGTGGAGTCATTTCATTCTCTTGAGCAGTTCAACGAATACACTGCGTCACATCCGAATTTTTCAACGGCACACGCCATGTTGATCGTTGATCTGTATCTGGGTATTGATTTGGGTACTGACGTGATTCCACGAATTACTGCGACTTACCCGGGCCTGATTGTCGGTATGAGCACCGGCTCCTGCGACCCTGGAGATCAGGACAAGGCGATGGAGTCTGGCGCCTGGTTCTACGTGGGTAAACCGCTGGATCACGCATGCCTCGAATCGATTTGCAACCAGGTTGATACGTTGTCGCTGGCAACGTCCGATTCCGGTGCTTTCCTGCTGCGGGGCTAGTGGGTAATCCACTGATGATTTTTTATCAGAATCTCTTGAAATCAGGAGGTGAATCCTTAGTTTACTACTGCGAAAAACGGGGTCTCAACGAGAACCGGGCTCGCTTAACTATTGCTTCTTTTGGAGAATATGAGAAATGAAAATTGATTTAACCCCTCTTTATGCAAACACTGTTGGATTCGACCGATTTGGCTCGTTGCTCGATGCAGCGCTCAGCTCCGATCGACAATCAGCAGGTTATCCCCCGTACGACATCGAGCTAGTTGGCGAAAACAAGTACGCCATCACACTGGCCGTTGCCGGTTTTCAGGATAGCGAGATTGATGTCCAGGTAGAGAAGGGCATCCTGACCGTTCGTGGCAAGAAAGACGACCCACGCAAGGACTCCCGCTATCTGCATCGCGGAATTGCCACTCGCTCGTTCGAGCGTAAGTTCAATCTGGCGGACCACGTAGAAGTGGTCAATGCGCAGCTCGACAACGGCTTGCTGAAAATCTCGCTTTTGAAAGAGATTCCTGAGGCGATGAAGCCTCGCAAGATACCGGTTGGAGCAGCAACACCGGCGATTCAAAGCAGCGTCGAGGCGCCAGCTGAAGTGTCGTAATCGGTGGTGAGCACTATCTGGTAGTAGAGACGGCGCCCTGGTGGCGCCGTTTTTTTATCCCGATTTGGATCGTCATGCGGTATTCTCTGATAACTGTATAAATTATCAGTATTGCGACCGTATGAACGATGAACAGCAAGCCTTTCTGGAAAGACTGGCGTTACGGATACCGCGGCTGTTCGATGTCATACGACAAGGAAACGTGAAGAGCGAGTACATCATCGGCATACGTCAGATCGAGGACAGACATGTCCGTCTGAAAATTGTTGCTGAGGTCGTGGATCCGGGCGTCAATCCATTGGCGACTCACGGTATGTCCAGATCGCAAGGGCCTGCCGTGCGCTCAAAACCGCCCGACTCACGCACTGACTCCGGACACAGCGACCCTCAGTCGCCGGCCAGTCGACGCCGGCGACCGCGACGTCGCTGAAGAGCAGATTCGATTCGTAGACTCTGTGCCGGGTCGAGTTCAGATCTGGGAATATTTGTCGTCCTCAGTCCACCCGCGATTGATCACGAACAGAACCAGGCCCAGAACCAGAATCGATACCGCCGCATAGAACAGGCTTCCACCGTCGTTTTCTCCCTGATGTTGCACTTCTATGCCCAATGGAGACACCAGGTGGAAAAATACAGCACCGGCCATGACAGCCGATGCCATGAGGCCACCGAACATGTGGAAACGTCTGCGCGTGATGCCGAAAAAAGAGCCGTTCAGTTTTGAGATAACCCACAGCAGGGCCGGCAGCAGCAGCACGATAGCCGTAATTAATTCGAAGCCACCAATGACATAGGAACCGAACTCCTTGAACAAGGTGCCAATACCGGTGCCCAGGAAAGTACCCAGCCAGTCGCCGATAGTGCCAAAAATGTGTTGGGTATCAGGGTGTTTGGTGAACTTGTAGGGTAGCGAGCCGAGGAACACGTAGCACATCCAAAGCACAGCAACCCAGGAAAAGACAGCGCGGGCATATTTCATGAAACAGACTCATCGGAAGCAAAAGGTACGTCCGATGAGACTAGCATGAGACAAAACAGTTGCAGCCGCTGCGAGGCCACGTGGTGTGAAAATCAGGAGTAACGTTCGTGCTCGATGAACTTATCTGCAACCTGAAGGTAGTCTATTGAGTAATCACCCTGAGCAATCTCTTCTTTGATTCGATCTACCTTGACCTTGTCAAATCGACGATTGCTGACGCGAGAGCGCTTGGCAGGCGTCTTTACAGTGTCAGCTTGTTGCGCCTCGCCCTGACTGGCGCTGCTGGCTTGCTTATCGCTTCTGCGTCGCGTCTGGCTGGCCGAAGGCGCATCGTTGTTCTCCGCCTCGGCAGCAGGCTTCTCTGTAGTCTTGCTATCAGCGACTGCACCGGCTGACTCTGCCGGCTGGGGCTTTGACCGTCTCCGACGCACTTCGTCCAGTTTCAGGACATTACTGCCCGACGTGCCGCTCTTGGGTAGAGCCATTGTTTACATCCTCTTCGCAATCCTTTGGCATTTACCGTCTCGTAAATTGCCGGATCATTCTGGTTTTTATGTTTTACCGCCATGAGGCACGCATCGATCTACGATTCCCCTGAAGGATAGTGAGTGGATCGGCGCACCTCGTCGTTAATGTAACCTCAATTGGCTGTACAGCCGCACAGGTCACAAAGCCTCTCGTAACGGAGTGTGTTTAGGTGAACCGCAACATATCCCCGGTAAGTTGCTGCATTGTTTGTGAGCAAACGATCCCCATCTAACGCGCTGTGGTGCACCTGACGACGCAATTTGTCGTATAGAAACGATAACTACAAAATATGAGGGGGTAACAGAGTGGCAACACAAGTGCCCTCGATAAATATTGCAGAATCGACAGGAGATCAGCAAAGTTTGGCGTTTTACTCGTCAAATCTTTGTCTTCTGCGAACTGTCTTCTATCCTTTGGGAGTCCTTTTATCTTTCGACCCGGCCGCGATGCGGAGAGCGTCAAAATGAGTGCAAAAAAAGAAACCCGAAAAATACTGATTGTCGACCAGGACGCTGATAGTGCCCAACGACTCTCACACCAGCTTGAGTTCATCGATTATGAGCCAAAAGCACTCAGTTCGCCTGAGTTGCTGGATAGCCTGGGTGAACTGTCCGTGTATAGCAGCATACTGGTAGCCAATTTCCATGGCATCGTGCCTTGGGCAACCCGGCTACGTGCCAAACACGAAAATTGTCCGCCGCTGGTGCTTCTGTTGGGTAACCAGCCTGCTGATATATCCCAGGAAGAGATTGATGAGAACTTTGTCGGGTGTTTGAAAGCAGAGATACGTTACGCGTCGCTATCAGATCTGTTGCACAAGTCCAAGGTGCGTGGCACGGCAAATACAACACCGAGTAAAGAAGGTACTCAGAATCCGGAGCTTTTCAGATCATTGGTTGGTAACAGTCGATCTGTGCAGCGTGTTCGCAAGATGATTGATCAGGTAGCGCCCACCGAAGCCACCGTTCTGATTCTGGGTGAATCCGGCACCGGTAAGGAGGTCGTGGCGCGGAATATTCACTACTACTCCAATCGACGTAACAAGCCCTTTGTTCCGATCAACTGCGGTGCCATACCCAGTGAGCTGCTTGAAAGTGAGTTGTTTGGGCATGAAAAGGGGTCGTTCACTGGCGCCGTCGGTGCCAGACAAGGCCGCTTTGAACTGGCAGAAGGGGGTACGATATTCCTGGATGAAATTGGTGACATGCCACTTAACATGCAGGTGAAACTGTTAAGGGTGATCCAGGAACGCTCGTTCGAACGCGTTGGCAGCAACAAGAGTATAAAAAGTGACGTAAGAATTGTGGCTGCCACTCATCGTGATCTTGAAATCCTCATTGAAGACGGGCGTTTTCGTGAAGATCTCTATTACCGTCTGAATGTCTTTCCCATCGAGATGCCGCCGCTGAGTAGCCGGGCGGAAGATCTGCCACTGCTGGTCAACGAGCTGATCACACGGCTTGAGCATGAAAAGAAGTCGTCTGTGCGACTGACGCCTGCGGCGATGATGGCGTTATGCAACTACGACTGGCCCGGTAACGTGCGAGAACTGGCTAACCTGATGGAGCGAATGACCATCTTGCACCCCTATGGTGTCGTTGATGCCGGTGATTTGCCACCCAAGATGGCGCCTCACGGCAGGGCATTGAGTGAGAACCGCGATGACGCTGATGGATCGGCAGGAGCCAGCAATATGCCGCTGGTTTCCGGTATGCCCGCTGTCCCGTTAAACAACAAGCCGCGTCTACCGCGTGAAGGCATAGATCTGAAGCAGCACCTGACGGACATCGAAATCAGCCTGATAGAGCAGGCACTGGATGAATGTTCCGGGGTGGTGGCACATGCGGCGAATCGTTTGAAGATTCGTCGGACCACTCTGGTAGAGAAGATGCGCAAGTACAGCATCCAAAGACCCGAAGAGGTTTCCTGACCTGGCGTCAGAAGGCTTTCCTGAATGACGACGGGCCGCTTGTTGGCATCTCCTGGTAGGCCGGGAGAGAGCTACGGCGGCCCTTTGTCGTTGGTGAGACGATAACCAGCTGACCCTGACAAACCCTTTGATCGGAGGTTAGGTAGCGCGCAGGGCACCTGCAGTTTTCAGCATAAACTGCGGGGCGTTTCCCAAAACGAACGATTTGCTTCCCTTGGCGATCCTCGTGAGAGGTTAGCTGGCGCTCAGTGGTTCGAGACTTGCTCCAAACACACCTTGTCACCATGACACATTGGCTCTGATCGACCAGAGCGTAATGCGCTCATGAGCCACGAACACAGGTGTTACGGATGTTAATCAATCTTTCACGACAGTACCCAGACTGCAGAGCCGCATTCAAGTGATGCAAGCGGCCACATCTCGCCCTTTTGCGGAGCGTCAGCCCGTGCAGACAGTTGCTATTGCGGGCGGTAAGGGTGGAGTGGGCAAGTCCAACGTGGCTATCAATCTTGCGGTTGCCATGGGTTCGTCCGGACATGAGGTCCTGCTCGTTGATGGAGATCTTGAGCTTGGTAACGTAGACAGGCTGTTGAATCTGCGTCCACGACATAACCTGAAGCATGTCTTCTCCGGCGCTCGGCAACTTGAAGAGCTCGTGCTGGCCGGACCCAAAGGCGTTTCTGTGATTCCCAGTGACAGTGGAGCGCTGGAAATGGCTCGTTTGTCACAAATCGAACATGCTGGATTGATTGGGCTATTCAGTGAACTACCCACTGATGCCGATACCTTGATCGTAGATATAGCGACCGGGCTCTCGGAGAGCGTATTGAGTTTTTGTCGGGCAGCGAGGGAGGTGATAGTGGTGGTTGTTGATGAACCCACAGCTTTGCAGGATGCATTCGCCACTATCCGCGTATTGCATGAACATTGTCAGGTCAGACGCTTCCGAGTGGTTGCTAACAAGACGGATTCGTCTCGGCATGGGCTGGATCTTTATGCGTCGTTGACACAGATGACAGATCGCCATCTGGATGTATTGCTCGACTTCTGTGGATCAATCCCGTTTGATCCGCAGCTTAAGCAGGCTGTATGTCAACAACAGGCCGTCGTTGAGGCATTTCCGAGGTCGCCCGCGGCATTGGCATTTCGAAAACTGAGCGGGAGAGTCGCTCGATGGCCACAACCGCAAACGCCTTGTGGGCATATTGAATTTTTTGTAGAGCGGCTGATTCAGGCCGACGCAAGTACACGGTGAGAACTATTTCTGTATGAATGCACACGCGATGTACAACGAAGTGACAACCGTAGATCCAGATGGCCTGGTTGCTGCCAATGCCAATCTGGTCAAGCGGATAGCCTTTCACTTGATGAACCGACTTCCGCCAAGTGTGCAGGCAGAGGATCTGATTCAGGCTGGCATGATCGGTCTGCTTGAGGCGGCCCGCCACTATGATCCGTCGCAAGGGGCCAGTTTTGAAACCTACGCCGGTATCCGGGTACGTGGCGCGATGCTCGATGAGATTCGGCGTTCCGACTGGACACCCCGTTCGGTTCACAGGAAGTCGAGGGAAGCGGCAGAAGTGTTACGTGACATCGAACAGACAAGCGGTCGCGAAGCGAAAGCCAAGAAGGTTGCTGAGAAGTTGGGCATTGAGTTGTCGGCTTATCACCTGATTCTGACGGAAAGTTCCGCAGCTCACGTATTCAGTTTTGATCAGCCCGATGAGCATACCGGCGAAACCATAGCGCTACCGCAAAGCGCGGAAGCAAGCCCCGGTGAGCAGGTCGAGTATCAGTCTTTCAGGGAAGCGCTAGCCGTATCCATAAAGAATTTACCTGAGCGAGAGGCTCTGGTGATGTCACTGTATTACGACGACGATCTGAACCTTCGCGAGATAGGCGACATTCTCGGCGTTAGCGAATCGCGTGTTTGCCAGATACACGGTCAGGCGCTGGTGCGACTGAAGGCGCGTATGACTGAATGGACGATGAAGTAGGTAGATCGTTATGGTGACAGACGAATCGCAATGGTATGTACAAAAGGGATCTCGCGTGCAGGGCCCTTTTTCTACCAACGAAGTAGGGCGATTTTTACTGCTTGGCCGTGTGCGTAACACGGATAGAGTGAGCCGCGATGGTGAGTTATGGGAGCCGGTCACTCAGGTGCCTGAACTCATTCCTGAAGAGCTGTTGAACCTTCAATCGGATGATGGCTGGAATCAGTTTCTGCGTGTTCGCAAGGTGGAAGACGAACGCCACGTCGAACGACCCGTTCAGGAAGAACGCCGCACTTTCCCGGATCCACTGCCCGAACAATTGCGAGACGAATGGCAAGCCACCACTCCGCCTGTCTCACACAGTGTGTTGCCATGGTCCCTGCTGGGAATAACGCTCGCAGCATTGGGCGTTGTGCTGTACCTGAATGTTACTTCTGGCCTGGCGCCTTGACAGCCTGTAGCGTTGTGGCTGCACGGCGCTGCTTCAGACCGAAAGGATTGGTCCACAGCTTGCAAGATCCCTGTTACCTCAGTTTACTGGAGTGGGTGCCATGCCCGTTCTAAGTTCCAGACTATCAGCCGTTACTTCGTCATCCACGCTACGCCAACAGCGTCTGGATGTGCAATTGCGGCAACTCGAATTCAATGCCTTGCTGCATCGAAAGCTGGATCTGGAGAGGCTGCTTGAATGCATGCTGACTGAAGGGCAGGGTTTCGTCCGCTTCGATGGATTGCAGTTCCTCGCAGCCGAACGCGGTGCCGATATCATGTTGGGTTTCTCTCGTCAGCATCGCCAACGCTTTGAGCTCAAGCTTGGGCAACGCTCGCTCGGAGAAGTGACTCTGATGCGCGCCAAGCCCTTCACATCGCGCGACGAGCGAGACGCAGAACGACTGGTAGAGAGCCTGATCTATCCGCTCGACAACGCCCTTGAACATCATCGCGTCACCATGAAGGCGATGACCGATGGCCCTACTGGATTACGTAACCAGCGTGCGCTGGATGAATTGCTTCCCCGCGAAATCCGATTGGTGCGCCGCGTTGAGCAGCCGCTCGCACTAATGCTGATTTCTGTAGATTATCTGGAGTCCATCAGTGAGCATCATGGTACTGACGTCGGGGAAAAAGCCTGGCAATCCGTGGCGGAGACACTGGGTGCAAGATTGCGTGAAAGCGACATGATTTTCCGCACTGATGAAGACGCATTTTGTATTGTGCTGAATCAGACTGGGCTGGATGGTGCTCTGGTGCTGGCCGAACGTCTACGCCAGGAAGTGGATCGATGTGTCAGCTACGACAATGTCCAGTTCGTGCTTACTGCCAGCGCCGGGGTTACCGAATTGAGCGTCAGTGACGATGCTACCGCTCTGCTGGCTCGAGCGTCAGAAGCGCTCCTGCTGGCCAAGCAATCAGGTAGAAATCAGGTGCGTGCCTTGTCGCCGGAAGACCCGACCGACGGAAACGATCCTTCCGCAGCCTAGTGTACTGTTAATTCGGCGGCGGACATTGCGCCAGATCGAGTGGCATGGGTCTCAATTCAAGTTTTTTGGTTTCTCTCCTGCCATAGGTAAAAAGTTTCGGGTATACTGCGCAGCTCGAAGGCGCTGGGTTGTTTGCAGCACATCAATGTCCCCTTCGTCTAGTGGCCTAGGACACCGCCCTTTCACGGCGGTAACAGGGGTTCGAGTCCCCTAGGGGACGCCACCTTCGTTTTTCCGGATCTGCGCTTGCTCACTACCCTGCAATTTCGGGGGTGAGAAGTGCCAGTCCCGAAACAAACGATGGCGTCACCATCGTCGCATGCCATGCGCACTCTGAACCACAGCACCTGTTTTATAACTGCACCGCTCAACCAGCGGTGGTGTGCCGTGTAAAACGCGCACCGAGCACCAGCAGGCACGGCGTCAGAAACAGGGTCAGTAATGTGGTGAATGCCAGCCCGCCGGCAATCGCACTCGATAGTTGTGTCCACCATTGAGTCGATGGCGCACCAAACGACAACTCTCTGTCAATCAGATCCACGTTCATGGCGAAGACCATGGGCACAAGGCCGAGGATGGTGGTGATGGCTGTCAGCAGCACCGGTCTGGACCTGACGGATCCTGTCAGTAAGGCAGCGGGTATCGCGCCGGCGCCCTGAGAGCGGAAGCCGTTATACGTATCAATGAGGACGATATTGTTGTTTACCACGATTCCCGCCAGCGCGATGATTCCGATGCCGACCATCACGATCCCAAAGGTTTGACCGGTGATCATCAGGCCGATCAGCACCCCGGATGTTGAAAATACGATGGCGGTCAGGATCAGCATGGCCTGGTACAGGCTGTTGAATTGCGTGACGAGGATAATGGTCATGAGAAAGATCGCAGACAGAAACGCCGTGAGTAAGAAGGTCATGGTTTCCTGTTGCTCTTCCGCCTCACCTTTGAATTCCACGCTGATATCAGGATCAGGTGGTTCGTCCAGTAGGGTCGCCTGTAGGGTTTTGAGTTCAGTATCGGGCAATTTGCCATCGGCAACGTCTGCCTCCACGGTAATCACGCGCTTGCCACCAGCACGCTGGATCACACCCGTTTTCGGCGCAGCCTTGATGGTGACAAAATTGGATATCGGCACCATGCCATTACGCGTGGGAACGCGCAGCTCGGCTATCTGATCAAGGTTGCGCTGCGCCAACGGGTATCGAACACGTATATCCACTTCATCGGTGGCATCGTCAGGGCGATAACCAGCCAGCCGGATACCATTGGTGATCAACTGGATGGCGTTACCGATCAGCGCTACATCAGCACCGTAGCGTGCGGCTTCCTCGCGATCCACTTGCAGACGCCATTCCACCCCCGGTAATGGCCGGTTATCGCTGATATCAACAAAGGCACCTTGCGATCGCATGATGTCGTGCAGTCGTTCCACAGCGCCATAGAGCTTGGCTCCCGGTGCACTGACCTGAATGTTAATGGGTTTGCCACCACCATCAGGTCCACCTTCATTCGCTACAAACTCCACCTTGATGCCCGCAATATCGCTGAGCTCTTCGCGCAATTCAGCGGTGATATCAACAGCCTTGCGCCGCTGGTCCCAGTCAATGAATTCCATCTGGATGCTGCCAATGACATCGCCGTCGTCGTTCTGACCACTGCTGCCAGTGCGCGTGTAAACCGATTTGATCTCTTCGCGGCCGAACAGACGCTGTTCAACTCGCCTGAGAATGTTGTCCTGCTCGAATATCGACAGATCGCCTCTGGCATGAACCTGTATGGCCATGGACTCCGGCTCGACACTTGGGAAAAATTCGACACCTTTGCCTATGGCTCCGTAGAGCGCATAACTCAGCAGTGTAAAAGCCAGTACGCTAAGCAGCGTCTTGCCTGGATTGAGTAACAATCGGTGCAGTGTTTGCAGGTAACGCGATTTCAGGCCGTGCGTCTGCTCCAGTAGTTGCTGAACAGAGTGCAGTGTTGGGTCGTACGCCTCGTCATGCCCGGAAACCGGTGAATGCTGATGAGTGCTACTACGTTTACGCCCGATAAACTTTCCAGCAACCGGGATAAAAATCAACGCCATGGCGAGCGATGCAAGCAGGCAGCTTATGACAGTAATTGGCATGTAGCGCATGAATTGCCCAATCAGCCCAGGCCAGAACAACAACGGAAAGAATACGGCCAGTGTCGTAAATGTTGACGCAATCACTGGCCATGCCATGCGCTTGGATGCGCTGGCATAAGCCTGTTCAGTGCTCATGCCACGGTCAATGTTTCTGTCGGCGAGTTCGGACACGATGATTGCGCCATCCACCAGCATGCCGACGACCAGAATCAGGCTGAACAGAACCACCACATTCATGGTGTAGCCCATGGAGTTGATTACCAGAATACCGGTGAGGAACGAGCCGGGTATGGCAAAACCCACCAGGATCGAGGAGCGAATTCCCAACGTTGCCATGATGACGATCATGACCAGTACGACGCCTGATATGACATTGTTCTGCAAATCCGTGAGCATGGTTCGCGTCTCTTCAGACTTGTCCTGATGAAAACCGATGGTGAGTGTGGGCGGCAATACTGATCGCTCTGCCTCTATCGTGCTGCGTACCGATTCGATGGTTTCGATGATGTTCGCACC
>CALLPU010000126.1 GCA_938016235.1 uncultured Granulosicoccus sp.
AATAGCGATGCGGTTGGCCGCACGCCGTCGGCAGCGCCTGGCCGCATTGATTCCCTCTGAGCTGGCTGAGGCCTATGAGCGTGACGGTTTCGTCCGCATTGATAACTTCCTGGATGAATCCCATTTTCAGGCGCTACTCAAAGAAGTCCACGAGACGGATTTCGACAGGGTAGACATGCATCAGGGTTCCACGACTACACGGCGTTCGATGATCGATGATGTCGATCTTCAAACTCGGCCTGCCATCCATCGCGCGCGCGAAAGCAAGACCTTGCTGAACCTTGTGCAGTACATTGGCTCGCATGCGGGGCGGCCGCTGATTACGCTACAGACCGTATTGGCCAAGGGCAGTGGAAACCCGGATCCTCAGAGCGATCTGCACAGCGATACCTTTCACGCTACGGCCAAGGCGTGGCTGTTTCTCACCGACGTCGAGGAAGATGATGGCCCGTTTTGCTACGTAGCTGGTTCTCACAAGATGACAGATCAGCGCTATGCCTGGGAGAAATCCATTTCCACCTCGCTCGATTCGGTGGAAAACCGCTATTCACGACGTGGCTCGCTGCGGGTGCCTCGCGATAAACTGGCAGCCATGGGATATCCCGAACCCACCAAAATGATCGTCAAGGCAAACACCCTGGTTGTGGCTGACACGCATGGGTTTCACGCGCGATGTGCCAGTGCCAAGAACACAACACGCATCGAGATCTATGCATCACTGAGGCGCAATCCCTTCCTGCCTTTCGTGGCGCTACCCGCACAAGGGTTTCACCTGGCGGCTCTACCCTTTGTGAAAAACCGCGTTAACAGACTGATCATCAACACCTTGGCCAGGGTTGCAAAGGCGGGTATCAAGAACACGCCGTGGCATGCCATTGGGCGAGGCAAATCTGATGAATGGACGCACGCGGAATAGTCAGGTTGCCAAAACGCGCCCGACTCCTTAGTCGCTATTAACGAGTTGCCGTGCAAGTCGTTATGATGGCCGTGTGACAGAACCTGTATTGAACACTGATGCGCTGTTTTGATATTGGCGGCTCCAAGATCGTGGTGGCGGACGTGTCTGAATCCGGTGTTATCGTGGAGCGGGCTCGGCTGCCGACGATCACCGACAATTTCAACCGGTTCACTCACTCCATTGCTGAGTGGTGCCCGCCGAACAGCGAGCCGATCAGTCTGTCGTTAGCGGCAGTGATTCATCCTCAGACGGGTGTGGCCACGTCTGCGAACATTCCCTGTTTGACAGGAAGGAAGCTGGCCGCGGAATTATCCGAGCAATTGCAACGCCCTGTGCACATCATCAATGACGCCGATGCGTTTGCACTGGCTGAGGCGTCTTTGGGGCAGGCGAAAAGTCACAGCGTCGTTTTCGCCATTATTCTTGGAACCGGTGTCGGTGGCGGCATCGTTATCGACGGGCATGTGTTAGACGGGTATCAGGGAACGACCGGGGAGTGGGGCCACGGACCGGCGGCGACGGTGAGAACCGGTGCGGCCATTCCGGTGCTGCCGTGCCAGTGTGGTCAGACCGGCTGCATCGATACGCTGGGTGGAGCACGAGGGCTGGAAGTTCTGCATCGGCACGTCAGTGGCGTCAACCTGGATAGCCTGAGCATTTTGCAAGCGTGGTTGGCTCACGACAAGCACGCTTTGCAAACCGTGGATATCTGGCTGGATATCGTCGGTGGAGCGCTGGGCAGTGTGATCAATGTTCTTGGGCCGTCCATCGTGCCAGTGGGTGGCGGATTGGCGAACTGTGTGCCGTTAATAGAAGCGCTGGATCATGAAGTCTGTCAGCGCTGCCTGGGCGACATTCAACGCGGCTTGTTGTATCCAACCCCGGCGGGTCCGGAGCAGGGGCTCATCGGCGCGGCCTTGCACGGACAGCACTCATGATTAACCTGACATTGGAAGTGTGCGTTGACACGGCAGCAGGTCTGCAGGCCGCTGTGGAGGGGCAGGCAGATCGAGTGGAGTTGTGTTCGGCCCTGGAGTTGGGTGGATTGACACCTAGCATCGGGTTGATGCAGCTGGCGCACAACAGCACAGTGCCCGTGTACGCCATGATCAGGCCGCGCGCCGGTGATTTCTGCTTTACGGATGCTGAAATCAATGTCATGGCTGATGACATACGCGCCGCCAGTGATGCAGGTCTTGCAGGTGTCGTGCTCGGCGCTGCGAATGCCGACAACACGTTGAACACGCAGGCATTGGCAACGCTATGTGAGTTGGCAGGACCGATGGGAAAAACCCTGCACAGAGTGATTGATACGCTCCAGGATGCTCATCTGGCACTGGAGCAGGCCATTGATCTGGGATTTGATCAGGTGCTGACGTCTGGTGGCCAGCCGGACGCTATTGACGGCGTCGATATGCTGGCTCAGCTACAGGTGCGGGCGGCTGGTCGAATTGCCATCATGGCAGGCTCAGGCGTTACACCTGCGCGTGTCGCGCAGTTGCATCGTCAAACCGGAATCGTTGATTTCCATGCCTCTTGTCGCGTGCCGGTACCGCTAAACCATCGGTTCAGCCAGCTCGGATTTGGTTCTGCTATTGAACAGAGAACGGATGTGGATATGATTCGACAGTTTCGTCTTCAACTGGATGGCCTGACGGACAATCCATCGGATTAGCGTCAGGTGGTCTCGGGTCGCAGATGCTGCGCGATACGAATGGCCAGTCGTTCAAGGCTGAACGGTTTTTCCAGTACATCGAAACCTTGCTGATCAGCATTCTGCCGCTGCAGCGCATCCTGAGCGTAGCCGGATATGTACACGATTCGGGTGCCGGAAAAACGGGTGGCCAGCGCCTGACCCAGCTCGAAGCCATCCATACCCTTCGTCAAAACGATATCGGTGATCACAAGATCGATGTTTTTCGCGCGGCTGCTCAGTTGCAAAAGCGCTTCCGCACCCGACGCCACGCAAAGGGTGTCGTATCCCAGATACTCCAGGGATTTTCTGATCATGTCCTGGACAGCAGAGTCGTCCTCCACCAGAAGAATGGATTCACCCCGACCCATGGGCAGGTAGTACGGTTCAGATTGATGTTTTACCGCAGGGCGAGCTACGCCTTTGAAGCGTGGGAAGTAAAGGCTGACGGTAGTGCCCCTGTTTTCCACGCTGTCTATGGTCATGTGCCCATGGGACTGTTTGATAAACCCGAAAACCATACTTAACCCCAGCCCGTGCCCCTCACCTGCCACTTTGGTGGTGAAGAACGGATCAACGGATTTACTGATTACGTTCGCCGACATGCCAGCGCCGGTATCGGTTATAGAGACTTTGACAAAATCGCCGGGTTCAACGTCCTGTGCCAGACTTGCAAATTCAATGTCCAGTGGGCAATTGGCAGATTCAATGGTGATGGTGCCACCATCCGGCATGGCGTCGCGTGCGTTGACGATCAAATTGATCAACGCATTTTCTACCTGTACAGGATCTGCTTCGCAATGCCACAAATTGTTTCTGACCAGACTGTTGAGTGAAATGGTTGAGCCCAGTGTTCGGTCCAGCATGACACACAGGTTGTTGACCACCTCGCCCAGATTCACCGACGTGGGCCGTAATGCCTGTTTGCGCGAGAACGCGAGCAATCCGCGCGTAAGGACGGCACCGCGTTGTGAAGCGGAGACGATGGCATTCAGATACTTGTCGTTGTTTGGGGACGTGAGCGACAGCAATTCTGCGTTGCCGGAGATGATAGCCAGCAGATTGTTGAAATCGTGTGCGATGCCACCGGTGAGTTCACCGATCGATTGCAGTCGCTGAGCGTGACTCAGCCGTTCTGCCAGATTACTACGCTCCTGCTCGGCGTGAACCATGTCGGTTATGTCCCACACGATACCCACATAGCGCGGTGACTCTTTGGTGGATGAATGGCATTGAGCTTTGGCTTTTATAAATCGAATCCCTTTTTCAGGATGAATGATCCTGTAATCGACGTTGATGTCGGTACGTGCTTTGACCGTGGCGCGCAGTGCATTATCCAGCGCTTCACGGTCGTCCGGATGTACCAGCTCCATGAATTGGTGATGCGCCACCGATTCAGAAATGTGCTCGGTGCCGAAGATCTCACGTGTTCGTTGATCCCAGACATTTGCCTGCGCGTTCAACGTCCATTCCCAGACCCCCATACCGGCTGCCTGAATGGCTATTTCCAGCGTATTGGACAACCTTTCGTAGCGTAATTCGGCTTCCTTTATCTGGGTAATATCGGTATCAGTACCAATGAACACCAACGGCTGCCCCTGTGCATCGCGCTCAATGACCTTCCCGCGTGACCAGATCCAACGCCAGGCCCCGCTGGCATGGCGTTGGCGATAGTGGTAATCAATGGTGTCATCTGGCAGATCTTCACCATAATGCCGGGGGTTCAGGACCATATCGACATCATCGGGATGTATGTCCTCGCGCCAGCCATTGGTTGAGCTGTAGGCGCTGTCGGCTGGGTAGCCTCGCATGGTGCGCCAGGTATTGCTTTCCGTGTTGATGCCGAGGCGGAAATCTAACTGCCATATTCCCTGTTGAGCACTGTCGAGTGCTAACTTGGAGCGTTCGGCTATTTCAAGCAGGCGCTCATTGTCACTGTGGCCGTCGTACAGCTCGGTAACGTCCGTATCCAGACCCTGAATGATTGCCTGCCCCTGTCTGGATGTCGTTGAGACCAACGTGGCCCGAGTGAGAATCCATCGTGGCTGGGTCCCTTGTTGCTGCAGGCGATAACGGATACTGATGTGGCTGACCGCGCCGGATAACAGTTTGTCAAACTCGAGATCCACGCGGCGCCGATCGTCCTGATGGACGCCTTGCCACCATAGATCGGAAGAGAATTTGTGTACGTCACTGACAGGCAACAGGCTGCGCAGGCGGCAGCATTCGCAGGACCCACGGAATAATTGAGGCGTGTGATCGTAGACCCATTGGCCAACGCCTGTCATTGCCGAGTCGATCGGATCAAATGCCGGGCTCTGTCGAGTATCACCCTTTACCGTGAACATGCCGCTATCCTGTCGAGTACGCAAAACACAGGCGCTGAATACAGTGGTTGATCTGCTATCAGGCGTCGTTTCGTTCGGACTTGTGGACTATACGTTGATACAAGACTACTACTTCAAGCATACCCAGTCTGACACTATTTCCACAGGATATACCGCCAGGTCTTTTTCGGCAGGCTCATCCAGTACAACCCCGGTGCGAATATCAAACTCGCTGCCATGCAAAGGGCAACGCAGACGGTACTCACACAAAGCCCCCAACGAAAGTGATATATCTTCGTGGGTACAGGTATCGTCTACCGCATACACAGACTCGTCAACCCGGCACAACAGGATACCTTTTCCCTGATGTTCCACACGACGAGGCTTGCCAGACTGTAGCTCACTGAATGGTATGAGGCGGTGTGATGTGTCAGCGGTCATGAATATAATCCTAGTGGTCCGTCCAGTGGACGGACCACTAGCGTCTAGTTTCAAACCAGGCCAGTTTACCGCGCAACTTAACGACGTTGCCAACAATGATCAGTGTCGGTGGCTTGATGGTATCTGCGTCTATTTTCGCGGGCAGGCATTCCAGTGTGCCGGTAAGCACTTGCTGGCTGCGTCGTGTGCCCTCTGCTATCAGTGCAATGGGATGACTGCCCGGCAGGCCATGTTTAATCAGCTGCTCGCAGATCACCGGCAGACCCAGCAAACCCATATAGATAACAACCGTTTGCTGTGGGCGAGTAAGAGCAGGCCAATCCAGATCAACAGAGCCGTCTTTCAGATGCCCGGTAACAAACAGGCAGACTTGCGCGTGATCTCGATGTGTCAGTGGAATGCCGGCATAACTGGCGCAGCCTGCAGCAGCCGTAATGCCGGGTACAACTTGAAAACTGATGCCTTGCGCCGCCAGTGTTTCAATTTCCTCACCGCCGCGTCCGAAGATGAAAGGATCACCGCCTTTGAGTCGCAACACCCGTTTGCCTTGTCGGGCGTGTTGCACCAGCTGATCGTTGATGGAGTCCTGGGGTACGGCATGATCACTGCGACGTTTGCCCACGTACACCCGCTCGGCTGCCGAATTCACCAGTGCCATGATTGGTTCGGATACGAGCCTGTCATAGAGCACGATGTCGCATTGCTGCATGAGCCTGAGCGCGCGGAAACTCAACAGATCCGGATCACCGGGCCCGGCGCCTACCAGATAGACCTCACCATCAGGCTGCTCCGATCGGTGCGACAAGATCGCCTGCTCAAGTGCTTTGTCTGCCTGTTCGGTACGCCCTTGCAGTATCAGTTCACCGGTGAGGCCACTCAAAATTCGCTCCCAGAATCGCCTGCGCAGTCGCCAGTCTCCAATGTGTTGGCGGATGCGATCCCTATGCCGCTCGGCAAGCTTGCCCAGGTCGCTGTAGGTATGCGGCAGAAACGCATCGATACGTGCCGTCAGCAGGCGGGCCAGTACCGGTGATACGCCACCACTGGATACGGCCACTTTCAACGGCGACCGATCAATCATGGACGGAATCAGGAAGCTGGATTTATCCGTCTGGTTCGCCACATTGATCCAGCAGCCAGCGGCATGGGCAGCCTCGCTGATTTGCGTATTGTCTTCATCCGAATCCGTTGCAGCCACTATCAGGCAGGCACTGGTCAGATCGTCCAGGTTCCACTGTCGCACATGGTGTATCACATCGGCCGTAATTTTCGCCTGCAACGTCGGTTGGATATCAGGGGCCACAAGCTGCACAGTGGCACCGCAGTTCAGTAGCCTGTCGAGTTTTCGAGCGGCATTCCTGCCGCCTCCGATGAGCACGATGCGCCGCCGCCGGATATCCAGAAAGGCCGGAAAGTCATGCGACCTGTCAGTGTCTTCAGGTAAATCCATTTGTTCGTGGATCATGCGGCTCGGTTACCATGAGGCTTGATATCGGTGATGTTTCAACGACCAATACCCATAGCTTATGTCAGACAAAGAATTCATGCGCGATGTGCTGCAACGTATCGCCACCGGTCCCACCTTGAGCAAAGATCTGGATCGGGCGGAGGCGGCGCGGGCCATGCAGATCATTCTCGATGGCAATGCCGATGATGTGCAGGCCGGTATCTTCCTGATTGCCTTGCGCATGAAGCGCGAAACAGACGACGAGCTGGCAGGCATTCTGGATGCTATCAATGGAGGCATCGAGCCTTCATCCGTGAACGTGCATGACTTGGTGTGTCTGGTTGACCCGTACGACGGCTACCTTCGAAGTACACCTGCGGCCCCATTTCTACCTGCGGCACTGGCTGCGTGTGATCAACGGGTACTAACACACGGTATGTTGAGCATGGGCCCGAAGTTTGGCGCTACACACGAGGCCGTGTTGGCTGCTGCCGGCTACCAGCAACCGGCTGATCGGGCAGAAGCTGCAGCGCATCTGGAGGATGACCAGTGTGGATGGGCCTACTTGCCGCAGGCTGTCCTGGCACCAAAACTGGCGGCGTTAACGCAGCTGCGAACACGGATCGTCAAACGCCCGTGCCTAACGACCATTGAAGTGGCCATTCGCAGTTTGATGCCTCTGGACGCGGTACATCTGGTCACCGGGTTTGTACACAAACCCTATCCGCCGGTTTATGCAAAGCTTGCCTTTGAGGCGGGTTTTGCAAGCTCCATTCTGGTGCGTGGTGTTGAAGGCGGCATTGTGCCGTCGCTGACTCAACCGGCGCGCTACTTCACCAGCGACGCTGATGGTGTACTGAAGCAAGTGGATATTGAGCCTGGAGAGCTGGGTATCGAGCAGTTGGAGCGAGCAGCGCCGCTACCCGATTCATTGCAGGATCCGTCGCTACGCTCGGTCAAGTCGTCAGACAACCCGTTTGGTCGCTCGCTGGCCGAGCACGCGGCACAACAGGGTCTGGCGGCTCTGGCAGGCGAACCGGGTTATGCGCGTGATTCACTGGTTTACGCAGGTGCCGTGATTCTGGCCGGTAGAGGCTATGCCCCATCGTTGAGCAGCGCAGCAGACGCCATTCGCCAGGTGCTGGACAACGGCCAGGCGATGGCGCACTTCAGGCAAGAGCACTAGTACACTGGCTCAAGCTCCTAACCTTGCACACGCGCGGTGCGTCATTACGTTAATGCCACCGCCAGTTGCCCGGCCAGCGTTGCATTGTTCTTGATCAGTGCCTGATTGGTTGTCAGGCTTCGGCCATCGGTAAGTTCCACCAGTCTGCCGAGCAACCAGGGCGTGACGGCTTTACCCGTGATGCCCGCAGCCGTTGCTTCCTGTACTGCCTGATTGATAAAACCCTGCATGATCTGGCTGGCGATCTCTTGCTCTGCTGGCACGGGATTGGTTACCAGAACGCCACCGCCCACGTCCAGATCCCGACGCGCCTGCATGAAAGCCACAATCTCTGCAACGGTATCCACCCGCAGTGGGGCTGGCAAGCCGCTATCGCGTGACCAGAACGCCGGCAGATTGTCTTGCTGATAGGCGAGCACGGGTACCCCGAGTGTCTCCAGCACTTCCAGCGTCTTGGGCAGATCCAGAATGGCTTTGGCGCCGGCACAGATCACAGTGACCGGTGTGCGGGACAATTCCTGAAGATCAGCCGAGATGTCGAAGCTGTGTTCGGCACCCTGGTGAACACCGCCAATGCCACCGGTTGCAAACACGTTGATGCCAGCGCGGTGAGCGATCATCATGGTCGCCGCCACAGTGGTAGATCCAACCGCTTTGCGGGCAATTGCCATGGCCAGATCGGCGCGCGAGAGTTTCATGGCCTGATCAACGTTAGACAGACTTTCCAGCTCTTCACCGGTCAGGCCCACGCTCAAGCGACCATCGAGTACCGCGATGGTGGCCGGTACCGCTCCCGTCTCTCTGACGGCCTGTTCCACGGCCAGCGCGGTATCCCGGTTCTCGGGGAAGGGCATACCGTGCGTGATGATGGTGCTTTCAAGGGCAACGATGCCGCGCCGCTGGTCTAAAGCCGATTGAACTTCGGGGCTGATGTTGAGCAGTGAGTGATTCATGCTGGGGTGTGGTCAATGAGTGATAGAGAGGGCGTGTATCAAGTAAAAAGCGGGGCAGAGCGCTTGCCGGTAACAATGTTTTCAGCTTCTACCAGCCCCCTGCAGACGAGCGCGTCGCGAAGTGATTGGCCGTGAGCCCAGCCGGCAAACGTTGCGCCGGCCAGTGCGTCTCCTGCTCCGTTAACCGAGCGTGTCTGTGGTACATCCGGTATGGCGATGGTGTGCTGGTCGTTGGCCTGCCGGATGATGAGAGGTGACGGACCATCCGTGAGCACAAACTGCTTGAAGCCCAACCGGGTCAAGCCCTCTGCAAGACATTCCAGCGTGTCGTTGAGTGTCAGTTCAGGGCACATGGCAAGAGCCTCTCGGCGGTTGCAGAACAGCAGGTCTATGGTGCGTGCCAGGCAAAGCAGACGTCGGGTTTTAACCGGTGACACGCTCAGTGCCGCCAGCGGTGTCATATGCTCTGAAGCCACCTGCGCGATATCGGTCAGGCATTTCTCCGACAGATTGGCATCGACCAGTATGGCATCCACGGCGACAAGATCAGCCACTGCCTGCAGCGCGTTCACGGTGAGACGTTCGGCTACCGATACGTCTGCAAGGCCGAGATACAACTCACCGTTCATGTCCATGATGGCACTGTAGCGACCGGTGTTGGTGTTCTTGAGCTTGACCAGGCTGGGCGCTATTGCGCATCGCTTTAACGCGCTTTCCAGTTGAACCGCATCGGTGTCATCACCCACCGCTGCCACAAAGCCGACTGATGAATCTGGCGGTAGCTGGCTGGCTGCGGATCTCGCAGCGTTTGCAGCCACACCACCCACGCGGCGAGTCCAGGTCACGGGATTGGAAGCCTGCGGTACCAACGGTGTGACAGGGGTGGCAATGTCATCTACGTGAGCTGCCCCGATAACCAGAATCCGACGGGTCAGGGTAGGGCTTTGCGGTAAATTCAATGCCATCAGTTTGTCGTTACGGGTAGATTCAGTGTAACCGACAAGGGTATGCTCAGACACACAGCTCGAGGTTGCTATCATGCTTGATCAGTTTGACCGTTCCATCATATCGATACTGCAAACGGAAGGCCGCATCACGCTGACGGAACTGGCCTCCAGGGTGGGGCTGACCAAGACTCCCTGCGCGGCGCGCGTCAAGCGACTGGAAGCCGATGGTTATATTCTCGGTTACAAGGCCATTGTGGACTGCGAGAAGCTGGGCCTCGGGCATGTCGCGTTCGTTGAAGTGAAGCTCAACAACACCAAACTCAGCGCACTGGAATCGTTTAACGAGGCGGCAAGGCACATCGCTGAAATAGAGCAGATGCATCTGATTGCCGGGCCCTTTGATTACCTTGTCAAGATCAGAACGGCAGACATCAACACCTTTCGCCTGGTGCTGGGTGAAAAACTGTCTGCTTTACCGCATGTTGCCCACACCTCAACGTTTGTTGCCATGAGTACCGTTGTGGACTAACAGCGCGCGTCCACTACACTTTCTTCAGCAGAATGGCTGTTGATGTGTGGTGAGGTAAAGCGCTGATGAGTTGGGTTGAATACGTGGATCAATTGCCGGCATTGGCGATTGAGTACAGCTTGAAAGCTGCCGCCGCTCTGGCCATCTTCTTTATCGGAAAATGGATCGCCAGACGTGTGGTAACTCTGGCGGGCAAGTTGATGACCCAGCGAGAGATAGACCCAACGGTTGGTGGGTTTGTTACCAATATCCTCTACATGGTGCTGTTGATGTTGATCATCATTGCGGCACTTTCGCAGATAGGCATTCCAACCGCACAGTTCATCGCGGTGATTGGTGCGGCTGGTCTGGCTATCGGCCTGGCGTTGCAAGGATCACTTTCCAATTTTGCGTCAGGGGTATTGCTGGTCTCTTTTCGTCCCTGCAAAGTGGGTGATTATGTTGAGGCTGGTGGCGTGTCGGGTACGGTGAACCGCATCACGGTGTTCAGCACAACGCTGATCACGCCCGACCGTCGAACCATAACCGTGCCCAATTCCAACGTGATGGGAGGGCCTATCGTCAACTATTCCACCTCGCCATCCAGACGTCTTGATATGGTGATTGGCGTCAGTTACGAGAGCAATCTGGATCAGGTAGAGAGCTTGCTGCGAGAGATAGTCGAGAGTGACGATCGAGTACTCGATGAGCACAAGCCGGTGCAGATCGGTGTGCTGGCACTGGCAGATTCCTCGGTGAATTTTGCCGTTCGGCCGTGGGTTAAGACAGCCGATTACTGGCCGCTGCACTTTGATCTTCATCAGCGTATCAAGCAGCGCTTGGACGAGGCTGGAATTGCGATTCCCTACCCGCAGATGGATGTACATGTCAGCAAGGCGGGGAGCGCTGAACCGGCATGAATCAGGGGGGCAAATAGCAAACTGAAGTTTTGTGTTTGGGTACGCCAGAAGCACCGCCTGGTTTGACGTTTCTGGAACAGCGCGACGGTTAGAGCCGAGCGTATGATCGCCCCCACCACGAAGGCCTTTCACCACACCCGATGATCGACTCACCACGCCTGGCAGTCTCCAGAAGACTCAGAAAAACGCCCTTCACGTCGCGATCCATCGCGAAAGGTGCCTCCGCGTTTACTGTCTATAACCACATGTTGCTGGCCACCGAGTTTGTGTCGCTGGAAGACGATTACTGGCATCTGTGTTCAGCGGTGCAGGTCTGGGATGTGGGGGTTGAACGCCAGGTCAGCATCAAGGGGCCGGATGCCAGCCGCCTGGTGCAATGGATGACACCTCGCGATATCTCGACGATTGCTGGCAATCGCTGTGTCTATTTGCCGCTGGCTGATGAAAAAGGCAAGCTGGTTAACGACCCCATCGGGATTCGCTTTGGGGAAGATCACTGGTGGCTGTCCATTGCCGACTCTGATGTGTTGCTCTGGGCGAAAGGTCTGGCTCGAGGTGCAGGGCTGGACGTTGACGTCACCGAACCGGATGTCTGGCCGCTGGCTGTGCAGGGCCCACTAGCCGAGCAACTCATGGAAAGAGTGTTTGGCAAATCAGTCAGGGATATTCGTTTTTTCCGTCATGCCATGTTGCCCTTTCGAAATCACTCGCTGCTGGTGGCGCGGTCCGGCTGGAGCAAGCAAGGCGGCTTCGAAATTTATGTGGACGACATGCGCATCGGTCAGGCCTTGTACGACGAACTCTTTGAACTGGGAAGCGATCTCGACGTGCGGCCCGGATGCCCTAATCTGATAGAGCGTCTGGAAAGTGGTCTGCTCTCTTATGGTAACGATATGGATGCCAGGCATTCCGTGCTGGAAGCGGGTCTGTCGGGCTTTATTTCTCTGGATGCTGATATCGATTCGCTGTCGCTGGAGGTTTTGCGTGCGGAGCGAGCAGCCGGTTCTGTACGTCGCCTCGTTGGCTTG
>CALLPU010000127.1 GCA_938016235.1 uncultured Granulosicoccus sp.
TTCAATGAGCTTGCCAGCAGCACGGTAGTGACCGATGTTAGTCATGCAGGAACCGATAAACACTTCATCAATGTTCGTACCCTGCACTTCGGACAACGGCTTGACGTCGTCAGGATCGTTGGGGCATGCAAGCAAGGGTTCTTTGATATCGGCCAGATCAATCTCGATGATCTCTGCATACTCAGCGTCGCTGTCGGCTTCGAGCAATGTTGGATTGGCCAGCCACTCTTCCATCTTTCTGGCTCTACGCTCCAGTGTGCGTGCATCCGCGTAGCCCTGATCTATCATCCATCGCAGCAGGGTCACGTTTGACGTGATGTACTCCTTGAGCGGCTCGATATCCAGTTTGATGGTGCAACCACCTGCTGAACGTTCAGCGGTAGCGTCGGCTAACTCAAAAGCCTGTTCCAGTTTCAGATCCTTGAGCCCTTCTATTTCAACGCAGGCACCTGAAAACACGTTCTTCTTGCCCTTCTTTTCAACGGTCAGCAATCCTCTCTGCAACGCGGCATACGGTATTGCGTTGACCAGATCACGCAGTGTAATGCCTGGTTGCATCGTTCCCTTGAAACGCACCAGTACCGATTCAGGCATATTGAGCGGCATGACCCCAACAGCCGATGCAAAGGCCACCAGGCCAGAACCTGCCGGGAACGACACGCCCATGGGAAACCGAGTATGCGAATCACCACCGGTACCGACAGTATCAGGCAACAGCATGCGGTTGAGCCAGGAATGGATAATGCCGTCGCCAGGTCGCAGAGACACTCCGCCGCGTGTTGACATGAAGTCTGGGAGTGTGTGGTGAGTGTCTACGTCGACTGGCTTTGGGTAGGCTGCCGTGTGACAAAAAGACTGCATGACCAGATCGGCCGAGAATCCCAGACACGCCAGATCCTTGAGTTCATCGCGAGTCATCGGACCGGTGGTGTCCTGCGAGCCAACGGTTGTCATTTTAGGCTCACAGTATTGACCGGGCCGCACACCATCCAGACCACACGCTTTACCGACGATCTTTTGCGCAAGCGTAAAACCCTTGGTGCTGGTATCACTGGCACCGGGCCGTCTGAATACCGTGCTGACGTCCAGCCCGAGAGATTCGCGCGCACGATCAGTAAGTCCTCGCCCGATGATCAGCGGAATACGTCCCCCTGCCCGAACCTCGTCCAGCAATACCTCATTGCCATATTCGAACGTACTCAGGACCTCATCCGAGTCATGTCGAGTCACTTTCATCTCATGCGGGTAGATGTCGATAACATCGCCCATGTTCATGTCGTTGACATCGCACTCGATGGGCAATGCGCCGGCATCTTCCAGCGTGTTGTAAAAGATAGGGGCGATCTTGCTGCCGAGCACAAATCCACCATCCCGACGATTCGGTATGTAGGGAATGTCATCACCCATGTGCCAGAGAACGGAGTTCGTAGCAGACTTTCTGGAAGATCCAGTACCCACCACATCGCCCACATAGGCGACAGGGAAACCTTTCTCCTTGAGTTCGTCAATCATCTCGAGCGGCTTGTCAGTGAAGCCTTCTCGCTCAAACTTGAGCATCGCCTTGGCATGCAGTGGAATATCGGGACGGCTCCATGCATCAACAGCGGGTGACAGGTCATCCGTATTGGTTTCGCCAGGCACCTTGAACACAGAGACCGTTACTTTCTCTGGAACCTCGTCTTTTGCCAGGAACCAGTCGGCATCGGCCCAGGACTGCATGACTTGCTGCGCAGCCGCGTTACCGGCTTTCGCTTTTTCTTCCACATCATGGAATGCATCAAACATCAGCAATGTGTGGGACAGCGCCTTGACAGCAGCTTCTGCTAACTCTGAGTCATCCAGCGCGGCAATCAAGGGTGTGATGTTATAGCCACCCAGCATTGAACCCAGCAGCTCGACGGCACCAACCCGACTCACGATGGGTGATGTGGTCTCGCCAGTGGCCACCGCTGCCAGGAAGCCAGCTTTGACATAGGCCGCCTCATCAACGCCTGCAGGTATCCGCTGAGCCAGCAAGTGCAACAGAAAGTCTTCTTCGCCGGCAGGTGGGGCTTTTAACAACTCAATGAGCTCCGCTGCCTGCTGTGCATTGAGTGGCTTGGGTACGACGCCCTCGGCTTCGCGCTCAGCGACCTGTTGACGATAAGCTTCTAACATTCAAATTTCCTCATTATAAAGTCGGTTCTGACACCGAAAAATTCATTGGCACGGAAAGCCTGTGGTGATGCTTGATACTCAGCCCCAACCAAAGACTATGGCCGATCTCAGGCAACGGTCTTCTTGTCGCGCTTTGAACGCGATGAACTGGCGGATACCTCGCCGCCTTTGAACACATTGACACGGATCAGATCCAGTTCATCACGCAATGCCGCGGCTCGTTCAAATTCCAGATTTCGTGCACACTCGTACATCTCTTTTTCTATCTGTTTCATGCGTTTCGCTGCATCAGAAGCAGACAAGGTCTCCACTGCCGGCTCAGACGATCGCCTGGAGCCACGACGACCGCGGCGCTTATCGTTGCTGCTGCCACTGGCTTCCATGACATCGTTAATGGATTTCTCAATTCCCTTAGGCGTTATCCCGTGCTCATCGTTGTACTGTAGTTGAACTTCACGCCGTCGATTGGTTTCATCAATCGCCCGTTGCATGGAACCTGTCATGGTGTCGGCATAGAGAATAGCCTTGCCGTGCAGATTACGCGCCGCTCGACCAATGGTTTGTATCAATGATCGGTCTGAACGCAGAAATCCTTCCTTGTCAGCATCGAGGATCGCCACCAACGACACTTCGGGCATATCAAGCCCCTCACGAAGCAAGTTGATACCCACAATGACGTCGAAAACACCCAGCCGCAGATCTCGAATGATTTCGCTACGCTCAACCGTGTCAACATCCGAATGCAGATACCTGACCTTCACATCATGATCTGCCAGATAGTCTGTCAGGTCTTCAGACATTCTTTTGGTTAATGTCGTGATCAGTACGCGCTCGTTGCGTTCTACGCGATCGGAAATCTCGGACAACACATCGTCCACTTGAGAGCGCGCCGGCCGCACCTCAACGTCCGGGTCGATCAAACCGGTCGGTCGCACCACTTGCTCGACCACTTGATCAGCGTGAGCCTCTTCATACTTTCCCGGCGTGGCGGAGACGAAAATGGTCTGCGGTGAAAGAAGTTCCCACTCTTCGAATTTCAGAGGACGGTTATCAAGAGCCGATAAAAGACGAAAGCCATAGTTGACCAGATTCTCCTTGCGGGATCGATCGCCTTTGTACATAGCGCCCAGTTGCGGCACAGTGACATGACTTTCGTCGATGAACAGCAAGCTGTCTTCCGGCAGGTAGTCAAACAGACAAGGCGGTGGCTCACCCGGTAACCTTCCTGACAAATAGCGGGAGTAGTTTTCAATACCCGAGCA
>CALLPU010000128.1 GCA_938016235.1 uncultured Granulosicoccus sp.
AACTCGTTACCTGAGCAATAACTCTCCCACTGTCCAACACCCGGTGGGCGGCACCCTATCTCTGAGAACCGCAGGCCTTTGGGTCCGTTGAACCACTCCATGTGTGTGGCCGACGTATGCAGGCCCAGGGCATCGATAACACGCTTGCCCATCATCTTGATTTCATCATAACCGGGGTCATCGAGCCGGTTGGTTGAGACTATCTGAGGTGACACCCAGCGGGTTCGCATGGCCTCAAGCACATTCGGATAGTAATGGCTGATGAACTCGTGACCGACGTTGCCTTCCACTACCAGCGTGTCATAAAAGCCTTCGTGGCCTTCCACAAATTCTTCAATGGCAACCGGCGCTCCATCAGACAGACCACATTCAATCGCAATGGATTCCAGTTCAGCCCGATTGTTCGCTCGATAGGTACCCGATGCACCGGCCGCATCACGCGGCTTGATTATGACCGGGTAGCCCCACTGCTCGGCGAAGTTGGCCGCATCAATCGTTGACGATACGCCATCCGAGGCTGCGGTTGGGACACCTGCCTCGCGAAGCGCCTCCTTCATGGCGACCTTGTCGCGGCAAAGGTACGCAGTTCGAGCAGTGGTGCCGGGAATGCCACACCGCTCACGCACATGGGCAGCAGGCATGACGTGCGCTTCCACGACCGCTTCGAGCCTGTCGATCCAGCAACTGTCCTGCGCCTGTCTCACCGCCCACTCCAGCGCCGCTTCATCGGTCACCGAACCAATCTGCTGATAGGAATGCAACCAACCCCGAGTCTGCTCGTCCAGCCATTCCCAGGGCCGCTCACCAATGCCAATGACGTTTGCGCCAATGGCGGCCAATGCACGCACAAACTGTCGTTGATTAGCCGGAAATCCCGGTTCGATGAAAATCACATTCATGTCAGGCTATGTCCACTATTTCTTGAGTGAGCGCGATTACGCAACCAGTTCGTCCAGGTAACGCGGCAGCATCTCGCGCCATGTCGCCCAGTCATGATGATGATCCACACTCCACGCATCCACGCGATTCGGTATGCCTCGCGCACCCAGCACATTTGCCAGTCGCCAGGACTCATTCGGGCTCTCCCAACGCCCTTGCCCGAACGGTAGCACCACGAACCGGGATTGCAACGCATGGATCATGGCGCTGTCCTGCAACTCGGGGATGAACTGCAAGGGCGAAGAGATGTAGAAGTCTTCGTTACCTTGGAACCCCATGAGTGTCTCCAGATCATAAGTGCCACTCATACCGATCGCTGATCGAATCAGGTGTGGATAGCGGCAAAGCATCGCCACCGCATTGAATGCGCCGATAGACGCACCGGCGGTAATCAGTTCTACCGGTTCGCCACCGCAGTCTGCAATGATGGCCGGTAAAACTTCTTGCACCACATACTCGCCGGTCTGCTTGAGCAACCAGCAACGATGCTCAACAGAGCCTTGTTTGTCAGCCAGGGCTTTGCCCGCCACGCTGTCGATGGAGTAGATTTTCACTCGGCCAGCCTCTATCAATGGCGCAATGGCGCCAATCAAGTGCATGCGTTCAACTTCTTCTGCATCACCACCGGCCGTGGGGAACAGCAAGACAGGCTGGCCGTAATGCCCCCAGCGGCACAGTGAAACTTCTTGCTCGAGTCGGCTGGAGAACCACCGATTCAGCTCTTTCATTGCGGCTGGCCTTCCTGCTCGCGCCATAGCTGAATACGACTCCAGAACAACTCGGTAAATTCCTCTATCTCGTGTTCGGGAAACAGGGAACTGACCTTCTGATGAATGGCGTCACGCATCGTACCGCTGGCAAAAAAACGATACGCCAGTTCGTCAAGATGCGGCAAGTGCTTGTCACAGAACTCATTGAACTGCTCGGTTTCAAAACGCTGATTCGCCAAAGCGGCATACGCGCTGAGCTTCTCACGCGGTGATCGGTCGGTATCAGCGATGGCGAAGTAAGGGTCCCAGTCCAGCGTGCGATGCATACCGCGCTGGGTAGCCGCACAGTAGATGGACCAGCGCAGGTTTGCCTTGATCAACCAGGGAAAATGATAATGCAGGGATGTCACCTGGCTATCCGGGCAGGCATTGGCAAAATCAATTGGGTGCCAGATACCGTCACGTCGAAGTGCCTCGCAGGAATTGAAGTCCCAACCAAAGAAACTGTTGATGGTGAGAGTCATGTCTTCGAGCACAGATTGATCTTCTGCAGAAAGAAAATCGACGTCCATACAATAACGATCATGCAGCGGAGCGCCAGGATCGTAGTTGACTTTGCGCAACTGTGGCCCCAGACCCACACATCGAACAAACCAGTCATGCGGCAACACGGCTGACTGCAGATTCATGACCTCAGTACCGCTGGCATCGTAAGCGGCCTGCAGATCAGCCGCATTATCAATTTTAGTAACGCCTTTCCATCCGCCACCGTGATAAGGCTTCATGAAAAACGGATAACCCAGCTCGTTGCCAATGTCATCCAGCGAAAACATTCGAGCGTATTTTCTCAACGTCTCCTGCAGATCGTCAGATTCTTCATAGGCTTTGGGGGGCAGCATCCACGTTTCAGGAACCGGCAAGCCCAGACGCAACATCGCGGCGTACGATGTGTGCTTTTCATTCGACTGCAGGGACCACGGGTTGTTGTATACGTACAGATCGTCCAGCAATATGGCTTTCTTGATCCATTCACGACTGGTTGAATACCAGTGCGTCAACCGATCAATAACCACATCATACTTGACCGGTTGCTGCAGGTTGAACGGCTCGATCGTTACCCGTTCGCTGGCAAACCGTATCTGTTCACCGTTGTGACGAATGTTCAGGTTCAAGTCTGTCAGCAGCGTTTCATAACAGATTGGCCAACAGATATCTGCCCCGAGGGACAACCCGATAGTTGCAGTACGTTCGCTCATGACTACCTCCCAGTGATTCTCGTTGGAACTCCCAGCACTACCTTCTCAGCGTCCATACCAGACCATCACGTAATTGATTTCGCCAATTGTGCCAATGGTGTCCATCCCAGGCACTTTTGAACATCACCCTGATGCCATTCTCTGCCAGCAGCTTTGCCAATGCTTCGCTCTCCGACGCCAGACCTTCAAGCTCTCCCGTTGAGACAAAGGCCCGAATCTCAGGCATGCTCGGAGCACGCTTGAACGCCCGGACCAGACGTGCCACGCGGCGAAAAACCGGGTGCGGTCGTCCGCTGAGTTTACGCTCGTCCAGAATGAACGAGCCTGAATGCAATAACACGCCGCCGAACACACCGGGATAGCGAAACACCGTTGCCAGACTGGCCACGGCGCCGAGGCTGGCGCCGAGCAAAATCCTGTCTTCTGCCTTGTCTGAAAGTGGGTAGTGTTCCTGCAGCGTGGGTAACAGATCATTCACCAGGTAGCGCGCATGCCGATGTCCGCGCGAGTACTCACCCATTCGATCACGGGTTTGTACCAGAGCTGCCACTATTGGCGGTATGGCACCCGATGCAATCAGATTGTCCAGTGACACTTGCAGATGAGCATAGGTAACAAAATCGGACCCGTCGTGGATGATCACCAACGGATAGGTGTTGGCCGCATCATAGGCAGCGGGCAAGTACACATTCTCATGACGCGTTTCATCAAACACGGCACTGGAAACAACCAGAGGTTTGATAACGCCCTCGGGCGCACCTTGCGGTCGTGTCCATGCCGGGCGCTCATACCCGAACGTCTTGCACACCGAGTTCTCGCCATAGGGGTCACCGGCACGCGCCTTATTCAATGGATCGTGTATCCATTGCTCGTCACCGTTTTTCAGTACGCCCAGCTTGTATTCAAAGCGGCCGTTATTCTGTACCGGCAGTCTGAGCAGCCATAACGGCGTATCAGCCATGCGGGCGAAGTCGAGCCGGTCTACGCCGCCGTGTATCCAGCGCAGCAGCGCAACACTGTCCGCATGACCTACCCACGCGAAGGTCACGAACCCGGATTCAACCAGAGGAAACTGATGATCGTTGACGAATGTTGCCAGCGAACGTTCGTTTACCGGGCGCGCCAGCAATTCACTGACAGCCGGGTGCATAGTCATGATGGCTGTAACTTATTCAGCGGGAACTGATGCTTCAATAAGCCAGTCAACCACGGCAACCTGCGCCTCTCGTTCAGAAGCACCGGCACTCAGGGCTGCGTTATAAACACGCAGCTGATGATCTGCACTGCTGCCGCGACGCGCAATCTCGCGGGCGTTCTCAACTTCTTCCACGCAATCCAGTGCTTCTGCATGCGGCCTGAGCAACTCCACCAGTTCGTCAATCAGCTCAGGAAAAGGCACCGCCTCACGTTTGCCAAAGTCCCCCAGCAAGGCATCGATACCGTAGCGCTGTGCACGCCACTTGTTTTCCAGGATCAGGATGCGGCGGTACTGGCGCCATCGTTGATTGTTCTCGCGTAAATGCGCCAGGAAGGTCAGCAGGCACTGATACAAAGCTGCCACAGTGAGCCCGTCTTCCACCGACGTGCACACATCACAGATGCGGATTTCCAGCGTAGGGTGGCGCATGCTCGGCCGGAGATCCCACCAGATCTTGGATGGGTCCTTGATCATGCCGGTTGCCTGCATGTCATCGACCATCTCCATCCAGTCGTTCCAGTTATCAAACGTTTCCGGTAGGCCAGATCGGGGTAGATGTCCTGCGATAGTGGGGCGCATGGATTTCAACCCGGTATCGATACCTTCCCAGAATGGCGATGAGCCACTGAGCGCCAGCAAGTGCGGCATGAAGTAACAGACCTGATTCATCAGGTCTATGCGTAAGTCCTTGTCGGGTATACCCGCGTGTATATGCATACCGCAGATAGCCATGCGCCGTGCAATGCTCGCCTGCTCCACACCCATGATGCGATAGCGTTCCATGTCTACTGGCTCTTGCTCACTCCATAACGACCAGGGGTGAGTGGAGGCGGCCACAATGCAGGTATCGAATTCACGGGCAACTGCGGCTACCCCTTGCCGCAGTTCCAGTAACTCTGCGCGAGCCTCATCGATGGTATTGCACACACCAGTACCGATCTCTACCTGGCTCTGCAGCATCTCGTGCATGACACGATCGCCAAGCAGGTCTTTGCAACGGTCCATAAACCCTGCCGGCTGCAGGCGGGCCAACTCACGGGTTTCAGGGTGGACGAGTAAATACTCTTCTTCTATGCCGATCGAAATAGTATCTACCACAGCGCCTGATTCCCCTACCGGCTTTCTTTGTTACCAGCCTACACACCGATTACCCAAACAGCAACTTCAGTGCAAGAACTACCCACTGCGGACTATTCGCGCAGTACACCGGCACAATTAGCGTTGGCAGACGTCACGTCCCATTCGCCATTACGGGTACAGGCTGATGCGTAGGCTCTGTGTACTCTGAATCGACCTGTATTGGCCTTGCCATCGTCAAGGCTGACATCCAGCTGCGACAAGATCCCCACGGGTATCTGATCACCGGTGTAGATTTCATGCGCAGGATTTCGAGCATCGGCTGCCTGGGCGCTGTAACTGATCTTGTAGTAGCCGTTGAACGGGTTCTTCGGACAGGTGTCGGGGGAACACTCCAGATCAGTGGCAGACCCCACTGCCGACTGCGCACCATTGAAACTGCCTGAGATGAAACCGGCCAGTGAGAGTTGCTGCCAGACGCCAGCTCTCTCCTGAGAGTCATCCACGCGCCCGTTACCGTTACCCGGTAGCGCAGCACTGTCTATCTGAGTGCCTGATTTCGAGAAATCGCCGGGGATGGAACGGTAGCGTTCCTGAAAGGAGTACCACGCGGTTCGTATGCCCGACACTTCTGCGCTCAGCGATCGTACCCTTGCATTGTCAATCAGCGCCTGACCCTTGAACACGCCACCCAGTATCAAACCGATGATAACCAGCACGATGGCCACTTCTACCAGTGTAAAGCCCGCAACCCGCTTGTTACAGCGGTTGTTCGTGAGAGGTAAAGGCAAGGAATCTTTCATGGGTCACTAGCGGCTACTGGGTCTGGTGAACAGCATAATCAGGCGCTACAACGCTGGCAAACCCTTATTGCATTTGGACTGGCAGCTTATACAGCCTCCTACAAACCGCTCGCACCAGGCATCAACCCACGGTTTCCGATCATCCCGACTAGAACGGCGCACTGCGCGGTACACGAGGGAAAGGAATGGCATCGCGGATATTCTCCATACCGGTGACGTAATTCAACACGCGCTCAAACCCCATGCCAAAGCCGGCATGCGGGGCTGATCCATAGCGGCGCAGGTCACGGTACCAATCCAGCTCTTCACGCAATCCCAGGGCATCGAGTTTGGCATCGAGCACGGACAACCGCTCTTCACGCTGACTTCCACCGATGATCTCGCCGATACCCGGTGCCAGAACATCCATGGCAGCCACGGTTTTTCCATCATCGTTTTCACGCATGTAGAACGCCTTTATTTCCTTGGGATAGTTCTGCAGAATAACCGGCCGCCCCACGTGTTCCTCAGCCAGCCAGCGTTCATGTTCGGATTGCAAATCCACACCCCACTGCACCGGAAATTCAAACGTCTTGCCCGACTTTTCCAACA
>CALLPU010000129.1 GCA_938016235.1 uncultured Granulosicoccus sp.
GACAACGGCCGTGAACTGATGTTTGTGAACTGACAGGTCGAGCGAGTTGAGTACGGGTAACGGGCCACTGTCTGTGTGACACGTATGGCTGACGGCCTGGATGGAGATAAGCGGCTTGTCAGTCATGGCGTCGATGCGAAGTCGGGGGGAAATCAGGCGGCCCACCAGGAGCGGCAAGCCATACAGAGGATGGCTACCACTCCGGGTGGATGCGAGAGTGGATATTACTTGATGGGGAAGTTGCCTGCTGGTAGATAA
Source organism: uncultured Granulosicoccus sp. (assembly GCA_938016235.1). Classification (GTDB taxonomy): domain Bacteria; phylum Pseudomonadota; class Gammaproteobacteria; order Granulosicoccales; family Granulosicoccaceae; genus Granulosicoccus. The sequence goes on from CALLPU010000129.1 coordinate 259, forward strand.
CTATCGTCGAAATACAAACTGACATCGGGTGCCGTTTTGAATTCGTAGTTTTTCGCCAGCTGTTCCATGGCTATGGCCATACGCTCCATATCAATCCCGCCCATACCGTTTGCCTGAGTATACTCAGTGACCACGTTGGCATCGATAGCCAGTTGCAGACGCCGTTGCTCCAGCGCTACATCGGCGGCCGGGTTGCGTGCACCAACGGCCTTGGCACCCATGGCTGGATCAGCGATGACATCCTTCCAGCCAGCGCCGACTGCTGCCAGGAATGACTTGACGGTTTCTGCGTTTTCTTTTGCAAAGTCGGTATTTACGATTATCGCGTTGCCGTAGAGCTGTAGACCATGATCAGCCATGAGGATGGTGGAGATGTCGTCCTCAGGCACGCCCAGTCGAACCAGATTCAGGTAAGAGGAAAACGAGAAGCCCGTGACCGCGTCCACCTTGCCTTCAGCAAGCATGGGTTCACGGGTGGGGAATCCGACGGGCTCAACCGTTACCTCATTCATGTCGATGCCCGCAGCGTCGGCAAAGGCGGGGAACTGTGCCCAGGCACCATCCGGTGGGGGAGCGCCCAGCACACGACCTTCAAGGTCTTTCGGTGCGCTGACGCCTTGTGATTTTCTACCGACCACGGCAAAGGGTGGCTTGTCGTAAATCATCATGACGGCTACAACTGGCGCGCCCGGGTTCTGGTCGAGGAACTGAGCCAGGGAATTGATATCTGCGAAACCGAAGGGAAACGCACCGGTTGCGACTTTGGGTATGGCAGCCAGGGAGCCCTGGCCTGGCGAGATTTCTACGTCCAGATCAGCATCGGCGAAATGGCCGTTGTCGATGGCAGCGAAGAATGCGGCGGAAGGTCCCTCAAATTTCCAATCAAGCGCGAAGGGAACTTTGGTGGCGGCGGAAGCATACCCGGACAACGAAACGAGGGCGGCAGTACTGGCCGCCAGCAACGCATGTCGAGGTGTGATTGATGCGAAAAAACGGGACAGGGAAGGTAGCGTTCTCATCATAAGGCTCGTTGGATCAGTCTGTGACGTTGTTGTCGTGAGGTGCAGCGCTGATCGTGACAAGGCATGGGTGCTTGTCATCGAATTCGCACTGCCAGCGAGATTAAGATACAAATTATCGCTGATCAACTATCGGGATACTGTCGATTCGCTCCGGGAACGAGACTCCGTCCACAGAAATTAACATATCATCGACAGGGTAGACGCAGTGAGTTTGTCCAGCGAGCACTCGAACGCCTGTGATGTCGCTGTGTCTGTCGTCTTGAGCTGAGCCTGGTTAATGCTCTACGGCCCGGCATGTCAGGTAATGGCGCATTCAAGCTGGATAGTGAGGGCCGGATAGTGAGAGCAGGATAGTGAGGGCCGGTTAATGAGAGCAGGCCAGAATTGACAATATGGGGGCACGGATCCGCTTTGCCATTCACGTAGGGTCTGAGATCTCCCCTGCGGAAATTGCACGTGACTCGTTGGGTGGAGGATCAGTTCCTTACTACGGCCGGCAGAACAACAATGAGTGGGGAAGTCATGGCAACGCTGTGTGTACCCAGCATAGTGATGGTTGGCCCACGATGGCCGACATGGCCTCAAGTGCTCAATAATACAAGAATGGCACTATTTGGGGTTGTCATGTAGACAACCGAATGCCTCATTCTGGGATCGTAGCGTGTGAAAATCATGAGGCGGCGTCGTACTCTTTGCGCCGGCGCCACGTCAGTAATTGATGATAAGCTGACGAGCCAGGCAGGCCTGCGCGACATCCGGACTTCGCCGTATCAACGTGTTACCAGAATCTTTGCAGAAGCTGCCGGTCATCACACTGGCCGATGATATTGCGACGGCACTGATCGGCAACAACGCGTTGCTTCAGGCTGAACCGGGAGCCGGCAAGAGTACTGCACTGCCACTGGCGTTGTTGCTGGATAAGAACAGGCGCGGAAAAATTATTCTGCTGGAACCAAGGCGACTCGCAGCTCGCCTGGTTGCCAGCCGGTTGGCGTGGCATCTTGGTGAGTCTGTTGGCCAGCGTATTGGTCTTCGTATGCGTGGTGACACACGTGTATCCGATGCCACAGAGCTGGAGGTTGTTACCGAGGGCGTGCTTACCCGGCTGTTGCAACGCGATCCTGCTCTTGCTGGCACAGCGTTGATTATTTTCGATGAGTTCCACGAGCGTAGCCTGCATGCAGACTTTGCCCTGGCTCTGTGTCTGGAAGTTCAGCGGGAACTACGGAATGATCTGCGGTTGCTGCTGATGTCCGCAACCTTGCAAACAGATCAGATAGGCCATCATCTGAAAGACATCAAACTGTTTCAATGCGCTGTTCGGCAACACCCTGTGAATGTCGTGTGGGTGGGTGAATCCAGAGCTCCGTTGCCACAACGTATCGTGCAAACCGTATTGAGCGCTGTCAAAGACAGTGTGGGTGATGTTCTGGTGTTTCTTCCGGGGGTGGCTGAAATCCGACGCTGTGCTGAGTTGCTCGCATACCGTTTGCCGGAAACTGTTTCAGTTCACCCGTTGCACAGTGGTGTTGACGCAGCCGCGCACTCGGCAGCAACTGCCCCTGCCGAACCCAATCGCCAGCGCATCATTCTCGCCACCAGCATTGCAGAGACCTCAATTACCATTGATGGTGTGAGGGTGGTGGTGGACTCAGGGCTTGAGCGGCGCGGCAAGGTCGATAGCATTACCGGTAGTCAGCGACTCGAAACGGTTACCGCCAGTCAGGCCAGTGCTACTCAACGCATGGGCCGTGCAGGCCGAACGGCGGCGGGCGTGTGTTACCGACTGTGGTCTGAATCGGGTCATGCTAGAAGAGCTGCGCATTGGCAACCTGAGATTCGGCGGGTTGACCTTGCACCCATGTTGCTGGAACTGGGCGTGTGGGGCGCCCTGAAGGCCGATGAGCTCCCGTGGTTAGAGCCACCACCCGACGCTGGTGTATCGAGGGCGGCTGCGTTGCTTGAGGAGCTTGGCCTGTGGACTGGCGGACAAATCACTGCGCGCGGACGTCTGGTGGCCAGTCTCCCGGTACACCCGCGACTGGGGCATATGCTGTTATGGGCGGACCGGTACGCGTCGTCGTCACTGGCTTGTCGATTAGCAGTCTGTCTGGAAGAGCAGCAGAGTACTGTTCGGGACATCGATCTTGAAAGGCAACTGGTGGCGAAGTTGCCTCGATCCGTCCAGCAGCGCGAAACCCAATTGATTAAATTACTGGCCGCATCCAGAAATCCACGAGCAGATCCGTCATTGGTGAAAGCTGACACACCAACGCTTTCACCCGGTGTTGTTCTGGTGCAAGGGTTTCCCGACTGGATTGCCAGAAAACGACCCGGTCAACCCGGGCAATTTCTACTGGCCTGCGGTGCAGGTGTTTTCATGGATAGCGAGCATGCGCTTGCTCATCAGGAGTGGCTTGCGGTAGCGCAGCTGGGTGGATCGGGTGCTAATCTGCGCATATTCAAGGCCGTCTCGCTGAGCATCGTCGAGCTTGAACAGGTATCAGCTGAACTATTCGACACTGTGGATTACATAGACTGGGACAGTGATCAGGAGCGAGTCGTCGCCGAACGGCGCCTCATGATAGGGCGCATTCAGGTGTCTGCTCAACCCATTCAGAAAATAAGCGATCATCAAGCACTCACTGCGTTGTTGGCTGGTATCCGCAGGCAAGGGTTGAGTTGTCTGCCCTGGACCGACGAAAACAGGGATTGGCAAGCCAGAGTCATGAGGCTGCGCGAGCTGATGAGCCCGAACGAAGCCGCCGAATGGCCAGTCGTCGATGATGACAATCTCCTGGCAACCCTGGAAGACTGGTTGTTCCCCTGGTTACAGGGGGTCCGTTCCCTGAAAGCGTTGCAGCGACTGGATTTGCACAAAGCCTTGAGTGCCATGCTGGACTATCCGCAACACAAGCAGCTTGAACAGTGGTTTCCCACGCGATTTCAGGTGCCCAGCGGATCTAACATTAAACTGCGCTATGTGTGCTCGGGTGCCCCGGTGTTATCGGTTCGCCTGCAGGAAATGCTGGGCTGCGATACAAACCCTTCAATCGCAGAAGGACGAGTGCCGCTCAAGGTAGAACTTTTATCACCCGCCCGACGCCCGGTACAGGTCACTACCGACCTGGTTAACTTCTGGAGAACCAGTTATCGGGATGTAAAAAAGGAGATGGCTGGGAGATACCCGAAACACGTATGGCCAGACGATCCGCTGATGGCGCAGCCTACGGCATTCGCAAAGCGTCGAAAATCGAGTTAGCCAACCACCTGGTGATTCCTGCAGGATCCGGGTTGAATTCACGCCGGTTTATACCGTGTATCCTTGCCTCCTGCGGGTGCCTTGCTTCGCTGGCTCACTTCATTTGGCTTGAGTAGGTATAAACAGACGTAACGTTGATGAACTCTGAAGATGTCAATCAGGCGATGCAGGCGGAGAGGCCCGATATTGACACCAGTACGGTTGCGCGTGCCATCAGGAAATCCCGCTGGTACGGACGCGTGCCGATTGCCACTACCCTGGCGGCTGCCATCGGCATTCTGGTGCTACTGACATCGAGTATCGTTTTTGGTGTTGGTGTCTGGCTTGCGCAAAAAAACACCTTTGATCTGCTGAGTGCGAATGCACATCAGGCGATAACAGCTGACCTGAATCAAATAGAGCAGCAACTTCAACCGGCAGAGCATCAGGCCCGTTATATTGCTGGCATGATCAGCCGCGGCGAAGTCGATCCCGCTGATCGATCAAAGTTTGGAACGCTGTTAATCGGATCGCTGGCGGCGGTCCCTCAAATTGAAGCCGTCGTATTCATCAATAGCGAATTGGAATCTTTCGGGGCCGGTCGAGATCCCCGTGTTGGTCAGGCGAATCTGAGCGTCATGGATAACTCCGATGACATGATCATCAAGAACAACATGCAAGCGGTGTTGCAGGGCCCGCTATGGCTGCCGCCCATCTGGCGTGAGCAGTTTCAGAAAACCTACATGAGTCGAGCCCATCCTGTTGTGTTCGATGGTCAGTTCATCGGCGCGGTTATCGCCGTGGTGGCCGTTGAGCAGCTTTCCGACTTTATCAGCATGGCGGGTCTGGAAACGGCGGGGAATCGCTTTATTCTCTATGGCCAGGAGTTTGTGCTGGCGCATTGGCTGATGGTTGATGGTTACCCGCAACGCTCTGCAGAGTCGCCGCTGCCTGCATTGAACCGATTCGGTGATCCGGTGTTATCGTCGATGTGGCAAATTGATGATCGTGCCGGGCTGGGTTTGAATTTGCCTGAAGGTACCGAAGGTCATTCGATTGAAGTGTCGGGGCAGACGTACGTCTTTGTGTACAGGCGCCTTGAGGGTTATGGTTCGGAGCCTTTGATTGTGGGTACCTATTTTCAAGCCAGCGACCGACCTGAAGAAGTCAAACGCATGATTGCCGTGCTGATAGCAGGGCTCATCGCGTTGTTACTTTCGCTGGTAGCTGCCATATTTCTCGGGCGCCGTATTGCGCGGCCTATTGTCAGGTTTTCCTCGGCGGCGGTAAGGATTCGTGATCTGGATGTCTCAAAAGTCAAGGCATTGCCAAGCAGTGTCTTTCGCGAGCTGAACGAACAATCAGAAGCGTTCAACGCCATGTTGAGAGCATTGCGCTGGTTCGAATTTTACGTACCCAAAAACATTGTAGAGCAGCTCATCAGACACGGTGACATTCCGGAGTCGGCATCTGATGCGTGTGAGATAACCGTGATGTTTACTGATGTGGTGGGTTTCTCCGCAGTCTCAGAAGGCATGATGGCAGAAGAGCTTGCTGCATTCGTCAATCATCATTTCTCTATGGTGGTTGAATGCATTGAAGCCGAGGAAGGCATTGTCGACAAGTTCATGGGGGATGCGGTGATGGCTTTCTGGCAAGAGTCTGGTGAGCCGGGTAATAGCGCCGAACGTGCCGCGCGTGCAGCAGTAGCCATCTCGGCTGCCATCAAGCAAGACAATCGGCTCCGTCAGTTGCAAGGCAAGTCAGCTGTTGGCATACGCATAGGCATTCATACGGGGATGGCGACGGTTGGCAATATTGGTGCTCCAGGGCGACTGAATTACACAATCATTGGTGACACCGTCAATATCGGGCAGCGTCTTGAGCAGTTAGGTAAGGATATCTACCCAGTGGGAACGGAAGTGTCAGTTCTGGTCAGCGGCGATACGGCAGCAAATCTGGGTAAAGCCTTTACAACGGTGTCGGTGGGCAAGCACACACTACAAGGTCGCGCCAGTAAAGTTGAAGTGTACAAGCTGGAGTAACGAAGACGGTCAGTTTCCAACGGTAGACAGGACAAGCTCTGCTTTGCTCCGGACGAACGCAATAATGTTTATCAGCTCTTGCTTGATCTGGGGAGTCATATGATTGTCGTACATGTACCATCCCGCCAACAACAATGCGCCATACCCTGCTAAACGCACCAGTATGCTTTTCACTCGACGAGACAACGCCTGTGGCTGTGGCGGCTTCCGGGCTCGACTGTCTGACAGTGCTTTTGCCAGTTTTTCCAGCGCATCACTCAGAGAGGGTGTCTGATGTTCTGGCATTTGCTGATGCTGGGTGAGAGAAGTGCTGTTGTGTTGGGCCAACACAGGAATACGCTGAGCCAATACGGACACCAGTCGGTCCATATCACGTTCCCATTGTCGATCCGACAGGCTGATAGCCTGCACGTTGGTGATAGCGCGGATGGTCGCTGGAAGCTCATCACCTGATGGCATCGTGGCATTGCCCACCAGCACCGGCAGAACCCACAGGTTACGCTGCAATGCGACTTCGATTTCACGGCGTACCCAGTCATCTTGCTCGAACAGTCGGGGTGTAGTCTGTCCAAAGGGAACTTGCAGCCAGTTTGGACCAATGACGGCTATCAGTACTGAACAGGTGTTCAATGCCTGATCCAGCACCTGCGTAAAGTCGGATCCCTCGGGTATTTCATCATCACGAAAAACGTGCGCGTGACTAAACCTGTCAATAAGATCATCGGCTACTCTACCGGCGAATCCCTGGCTGTCGTGGCGCCGGTAGCCGATAAAGATGGAGGCAGTCTGAGTCATCGTGTGATGGAAAAAGACACCGCCATTACCCTGATATTTTGGTGAGCGGGTTCATTTCGCTATCTACCGTGTTTATGAAGGCTACTCCAGTTGTAGTTCTACTGTACCCGTAAATCGGTTGTTTTCAGACGACACTATTTTGCCCGGTGATCTACTGCATGCCGACTGCCGACTGCCGACTGCCGACTGCCGACTGCTGGCAATACTGGCAATATCTTTAACTTACGAGACAGCGTTCCAGTTTCCCGAGTCGAGTTTGGTACGTATTGCAGCCCCGCGACATTTGAGCATACCTGTTCACGATGAACTTGCGCGAAGGCCTCTACCTTCGGCTAGCACTCACGACCATAGCGGCGTTACCACACTACAGGCAGGCTTCCAGCACTTCAATGGGGTGCATGACTTTCCTGCCTGTGTTGTCGGCAATCTGTTCGTGGCAACTGAAGCCGCTGGCAACGACGATGGTGTCCGGCTTGGCATTTGCTATTGCCGGCCCCAGGGCGCGATTAAATAGCTTTTGCCCAATCCAGCGAGTCTGTTTGCGCATACCGTAGGTGCCTGCCATGCCGCAGCATCCACTCTCAACCTCGTCGATCGAGTCGAAGCAAGCCTGCATCCACTGGCGATCTGCTGTAGCCATGCCGAGCGATTTGTCGTGACAGTGAAGGTGAATGATGCCCTGGCCGAAGGTGCGCTTGACGTCAGGTAGCGTGGAGATCAGGAAATCACTCACGGTGGAGCATCGATGGGAAAGATCGCTGGCGGCTGTATCTTCCGGAAACAACCGCAATAGCTCATCCTTGAAAACCGACAGGCAGGATGGTTCCAGTACCAGCACGGCAGCCTCTGCAGGCAAGTGTTCTTGAAAGCCATCCAGTATATGCTCCAAGGATTGTCTGGCCTGATCCAGAAGGCCATACTCATACAGCGGTCTGCCGCAACAAAAATGACTCTTGGCAACAGCCACGGCGTAACCCGATTTCACCAACACGTTTATCGTACTGCGTACTATTGAGGGTCGATAATGATTGTTGATTGAATCGTTCCAGAGTACAACGGCTGGGTGGTGTCGATCACCGAACCAGTAAAAGTGTTTATCAGACGATGGCGCGTGTGCGCGGCTCCAATCGGAAAACGTCTCGTTTGCCAAAACCGGTAGTGTCTTCTCCGGGCTGATACCCAGCAAGTGTTTGGCAAGGGTGCCGGGCAGGGTGCCTTGCAGAAAATTAACCAGTCGAGGCGCGCGCGATAGATACGGTAGCCACCGACCCAACTGACCAAATACGTGGTGCGTTAGCGGCCTGCGTTTATGTTGATAGTGCCTGTTCATGAATTCCGCCTTGTAGCTGGCAATATCCACTTGAGTAGGGCATTCACTCTTGCAGGCCTTGCAGGATAGGCAGTGTTCCATGGAGTCGGCGATAGAAGCGTCGTTCCATCCACGGCTTAGCGTTTCGCCGCGTACCAGCTCGTGTAACAAATGAGCCCGTCCTCGCGTTGAATAGCGCTCTTCATGGGTTGCCTGATAGCTGGGACACATCGCGCCCGAGAGTGAACGACACTTACCCATACCAATGCAGCGTTCGGTAGATCGACCAAAGCCTTGAGGATCTTCAGTAAAGTGGAGTTGGGTTTCAACGATCGGAGTATCGTAGTCGGGACCGAAGCGCAGGTTCTCGTCCATCCTGTAGGCATCGATGAGCTTCCCCGGATTCATCCTGAGATCAGGATCCCAGATA
>CALLPU010000130.1 GCA_938016235.1 uncultured Granulosicoccus sp.
CCGGTCGTATCCACGAGCCGGGTTTGGTGGTGATATCCGGCTCTATGCCAAGAGCCTGTATGGAACGGCCGTTGGGCGTGTAGTAGCGAGAGGTAGTGAGTTTGACCGCGCCACCAGCAGGCAGATCCTGAATGGTTTGCACCGAGCCCTTGCCGAAGGTTTTGCTACCCAGGACAACAGCGCGACCATGATCCTGCATGGCGCCTGCGACGATTTCGGAGGCTGAGGCAGATCCACCATTAACCAGCACAACCAGTGGTGCGCCGTCCAGAACGTCACCGTCGGTGGCGTCGTAGCGCAGTTTCGAATCGTTCTCGCGCCCGTCGGTGTAGACGATCATGCCTTCATTCAGGAAGGCATCGGATACGCCGACAGCACCGGAGAGCACGCCGCCAGGGTTGTTGCGCAGGTCCAGCACCATGCCTTTCAATGAGCCACCGGACTCAGCCTTCATCTTCTTGATGGCCTTGAGCATGTCGGAGGTGGTTTTGGTCTGGAAGTTGGAGATGCGCAGATAGCCGTAGTTATCTTCAAGCATGCGGTTTCTGACGCTGGTGACTTTAATGATGTCGCGCTTGATATCGATCGTCAGCGGTCGGTCAGCGCCTTCGCGAATAACGGTCAGCGTCAGTGTGCTTCCGGGCTTGCCGCGCATCAGTTTGACGGCATCGTTCAGTGACAGGCCTTTGACCGGCGTATCGTCGAGGCGAATAATAAGATCACCGGCCAGCATGCCGGCGCGAGCCGCCGGTGTATCGTCGATAGGGGAGACGACCTTGACGAATCCGTCTTCCATGCCCACTTCGATACCAAGCCCGCCGAATTCGCCCGTGGTACCGATGCGCAGCTCATTGAATTCTTCGGTGTTGAGATACGCTGAATGAGGATCCAGGCCATTGAGCATGCCGCGAATGGCGTGTTCAAGCAGCTCGTCGTCAGACACCTCTTCCACGTAGTCGTTCTTGATACGGGTAAAGACGTCTGTGAAGGTGCGCATCTGTTCAAGCGGCAGCTCATCTGCGTTGCGAGCCCCCATGACGTGTTGCCCGAGTGTCAGGGAGCCACCAACCACTGCGCCTAGCAGAACCAGTGAAACTGAACGTGTAGATACCTTCATTGAAGTTTTACTCCGAATTTTCATTTCATACGTCTAGCAGTGCACAACCGACTAGCCGTTTACGGTGGTCTTCAGCTTAACTGACACTGAGTCTAACGGGTTGCCTACCAAAGTCGACTACTTACTGGCGCTTTGCAAGCCAGAATCGGGGTGCAACCAGTCTTCCGGATCCTCAGCCTGAGCGTTGTGACGGATTTCGAAATACACGCCGCTGGAGCTCTGACCGCCGGAGTCTCCAACAGTTGCAATTGTTGCACCGGACTCCACCCATTCCCCGGCAGGCACCGTGACATCTCGGTTACCGCCGTACAGGCTGGTGTAATTGTCGCCGTGATCGATGATGACCAGATTGCCGAATCCTTGCAGCCAGTTGCTGTAAACCACCTCACCATCGGCCACAGCCTTGACGGGCAAGCCCTCTTTTGAGGTGATGAACAGCCCGCTCCAGCGCAGTTTTCCTACCGATTTTACCTCGTTGAACCGCGCCTTGATCGAGCCGGTTACCGGCGCCCGATAGCTGCCTTTGCCGGCGGCGAAGTAGCCTGATTGTGAGCTCTGTAACGCCTTGAGTTCCTCGATCAGTGATTGCAGCCTCTCCTGATCGGCCCTGAGCTGGGCGACGGTGCGCGTCTTTTCAGTTAACCCGGCTTCTACCTCGCCCAGACTGCGCTGTGACTGATCAGCGTCACTGGCATAGGCGTTTTTTTGTTGGCTGGCTTTTTTCTTTATATAATTCAACCAGTTGCGATCTTTCAATGCTTCTGATCGAGCCAGTTCTATTTGCTTGAGCTGTTCCACTGATTGCTGAATGGCCTGGCGTTGTGCCGCAATCACGTAATCGGTGTAGACGCTCAGGCGATCAGCCAGTGCCGGATCATCATGTTGCAACACCACTTTCAGGCCATTTTGCTGGCCGATAACCTGAGCATCGCGAAGTGCCTGCCCCAGTGCCTGGCGCTGACTGGCCACATCATCCGTGGCGGTGGCCACCTGGGACTCCAGCGTCTGGAGAGTCTCGCTGTAGCGCTCGATGTCACGATCCAGACCCTGAAGCCGGTTCTCGCGCTCTCCGACTCGACTTTCCGCCTCCTTGATGGCGTCAAGCAGCTTCTTCTTCATCGCACGACTTTGCGCGATGTCCTGATCCAGTTCGTTGAGCCGCTTCGATGTGTCAAGAATCTGCTGTTCCACATCGCTCAGCGTTTGCGGCTCATCAGCAAGCGCAGGTGGCAGCATCAGCACGGCCAATGACACCCACAGGGTGAGCACGGAAGAAATGTTCATCACTGGAGTGTAGTGTGCGGTGCTACGAATGGTGGTTTGTCGTAGCGTTTTCGCATCCAGTTCAGGGATTGAAAAACGCTAGGGCGCGTGGCCAGAAACACCAGCAGCCTCTGCTTGCCGGGGAAGCGGGCAATCGAAATGCCCAGTAACAGCACAATCAGCCCGGGTCCAGGCGTGACCATCATGACAATGCCGAGCAACATCAACAACATGCCTGCGATGCATCGGATGGTGAGCACGATCCAGCGGCTCATGCTTCTGGAGGCTGTTTCTGTCTGATCAGCCAGCAAGTAATCAGCCGGCAACTGCGCGACCAGCCAGGGTGTCGCCAACAAGGTCAGCGCCAGAAGAATCAGGGAAACTCCGGCCAGCAGACTGATCAGCAATTGATATTCTTGAAGCCAGGACATCAGGTGACTCATGCGTGCGTACGAGCCCGCCAAAGGGGGCCAATCAGTGCCAGGGAAACGGGTTGGATGACCATTGCGTAAAAGGTGGATGCGGGCCGATCGGGTGGTGCATCACTTTATCCAGTTTATCTCCTGAGCGGTGTAGGGATTGATGATGACGCTGCGCAGGCTTTCTGCCATGTACGACTGATATGACGATGTGGGTATTCTTCCGGCCATGATCTCCGCGTATCGTTGCGGGTACAACGGTGAGCGGTGAGGATTGGCAAACCCAACCGGCATCAATGGCCCGCCGCCGCTGTCGTATTTGTCGATGGCACCCACGGTGTGCAGCAGCTCGTGCGCTATCACGATATTGTTCTGCGCAGTTTGCTTGTTCAGGCTATAGGCGTACACCAGCCCGATCAACCCCTTTTGCAGCCCCAGCGAATGCTTCAGGGGACGGCCATCTTCGCCAGTCTGATACACCACAAACATGCGAACGCGTGTCAGGCTGCCCTCGTCGGGTGTATTACGCCATGCCCAGTAACGTAATCGCAGTCCCCACACCAGCACATC